>CALPMC020000073.1 GCA_943324565.2 Chitinophaga pinensis
CCCAAATCGCATCGAAAAAGTTTTTTGCCACGGAACAAAATTATTATGGAATGAAGAGAGCGCTTGGAGAGAAATGAAATTACTTGACCCTAAATTAATTGAAGAAAAAGTACCTCAATTTGCTTCACATTTGGAGACAATTCATGGCGATAATTGGCCATTAGTTTTGACAAAAACAACTTCAATGCTTCAAAAAATGGGTAAAAATCCACCGCTTGATGTAAAAGACTTTCAAACAATTACATGCCCTATATTGATTTCTCTTGGCGATCAAGACAAAACTGCCAATTTGGAAGATAGTGTAGTCTGTTTATCTTTTTTTCAAAAAGTAAGTTTCTCCGTTTTACCCAATACTCCTCACCCGCTCGAAAAAACAGACTGTAATCGTTTAGTCGAAATAGCTGCTACTTTTTTTGAAGATTAAAGTATTTAAGAATCATTTGCTGATTTTTTCAACTAAAATCAAATTGAATGTCATTTACATAACTCAAAATTTTATCTTTGCTAAAACAACTCTATGGAATTAATAAGTCCTGAAAATTGTAAACAAGCAATTGAAAAAAATGAAGCGTTAATCATTGACGTTCGTGAAAACTATGAGTATTTAAATTGTAATACTGGTTTTCTTCACATACCAATGGGAGAAATCAATGAAAGAGTGAAAGAAATCCCAAGTGACAGAAAAATCATAATTATGTGCCAATCAGGCCGTAGAGCTGAGGCAGTTGCAAATCTTTTAGAAACCGAATATAAAATGCTCCCAATTTTTATCATGGAAGGCGGAATTATTGCTTGGAAAGAACAAATTGATCAAACTTTACAACTCGACTAATGGATATCATACAAGGACTCGTTGAATTATTTCAACATATAATTCATTTAGATTTTAAATGGATTTTTGAAAATTATGGAACAGCAATATACGTAGTGCTATTCCTAGTTATTTTTATAGAAACTGGTTTAGTTGCAATGCCTTTCCTTCCAGGTGATTCTTTGCTTTTCACTGCCGGTTTATTTGCAGCCTCAGGTGAATTAAATTTAAGTTATCTACTTGCACTGCTTTATTTTGCAGCAGTTTTAGGTGACAATTGTAACTATTGGGTTGGTAGAAAAATTGGTTTGAAGATTTTTGCAATTCAATTCAGAGGGAAAGCAATTGTAAAAAAATCCTATTTAGATCAAACTGAGGCTTTTTTTGAAAAAAATGGAGTTAAAGCTATAATAATGGCTCGTTTTGTTCCATTTGTAAGGACTTTTGCCCCATTTGCCGCAGGAATTGGAAAAATGGAATATAGAAAATTCTTTTTGTTTGATTTAATTGGAGGATTTTTGTGGGTTTTTGGTTTGACTTTGGCTGGCTATTCATTGGGTGAAGTAACATGGATTCGTGATCATATTGATTTAGTTTGTTTAGGTATTATTTTAATTTCAATTTTACCAATGATATTTGAATTTATAAAATCTAAAACACAGAAGAAATAATTATTAATTTTAAAGAAAAAAATGAGTAATAACACAGCGTACATTGTAGCGGGATTTCGTTCTGCAGTAGGTAAAGCAGGAAAAGGTGGTTTTAGATTCTATCGCCCAGATGACTTAGCAGCTTCTGTAATTAAACATTTAGTTGCAAGTATTCCACAATTAGAGAAAGACAGAATTGATGATGTCATAGTTGGTAATGCAACACCTGAAGCAGAGCAAGGATTAAACATGGGTAGATTAATCTCGCTTATGGGTCTAGGAACTGATAAAGTTCCAGGAATGACTGTGAATCGCTATTGTTCATCGGGCTTGGAAACGATTGCTTTAGCTCAAGCGAAAATCGAAGCTGGAATGGCTGATTGTATTATTGCAGGTGGAGCTGAATCTATGTCAATGATGGCAATGGGAGGATGGAGAATCGTTCCTAACGCTAAAGTTGCCAAAGCTAATCCAAATTGGTATTGGGGTATGGGTTTAACTGCAGAGGCCGTAGCTAAACAGTTCATTGTTTCAAGAGAAGATCAAGATGCCTTTGCTTTGAATTCGCACCTAAAAGCTATTGATGCAATAAAAAATGGTCGTTTCAAACAAGATATCGTTCCGATTGAAGTAGAACATATTTTCTTAGATGAAAATGAAAAAAGACAAGTAAGTAATTATATCGTTGACACGGACGAAGGTCCTCGTGCAAGCACACTTGAAGCTTTGGCAGGATTAAAACCTGTTTTCGCAAACGGAGGATCAGTAACAGCTGGAAATTCATCTCAAACATCGGATGGAGCAGCATTCGTTATGGTTATGTCTGAAAAAATGATTAAAGAATTAAACTTAGAGCCAATTGCTCGTTTAGTTTCTTACTCTGTTGTTGGTTTAGAACCAAGAATAATGGGGGTTGGCCCAATTGATGCAATTCCAAAAGCAATTAAACAAGCAGGATTGTCTTTAAATGACATTAACTTATTTGAATTGAACGAAGCTTTTGCGTCACAATCACTTGCTGTCGTTCGTGAAACAGGTATTAATCCAGATATCGTAAATGTTAATGGTGGTGCGATTGCTTTAGGGCATCCTCTAGGATGTACAGGCGCAAAATTAAGTGTTCAGATTATTAATGAACTGAGGAGAAGAAATCAAAAATACGGCATTGTTACAATGTGTGTTGGTACAGGGCAAGGAGCTGCTGGTGTAATCGAGTTATTAAAATAATAATATTTCTGCAACTTCATTTTAAAACTGAACGTCTTTGATCAACAAATACTAAACATGAACATCTCCAAAATTTTGTATAAGTCAGTTGTCCTTCTTTCGTTAACATTTTCTATTAATGTTGCATTTTCTCAAAACGTTGCTTGTACAAATTCAGATTTTGAACAAGGTAACTTTACTAATTGGACAGGGCAAACAGGTGTATGTTGTCCAATTAGTACACCAACAAACGGACTTGTAACAGCTCCAAACAATTCAGCAACAAATGTTGGAAGACATGTTATTATGACCGGTGCAGGAAATGACCCTAACACATGTAATCAAGTTCCTAGAGTTGCACCTGGTAGTATTTATTCAGCACGATTAGGAAATTCCGATGTTTACAATCAAGCAGAAAAGTTAAGGTATCAGTTTACGATAACTCCCCAATCTAGTTTGATTATTTATAAATATGCTGTAATCATGGAAGATCCAGGACATACAGCTGCTGAACAACCAAGATTTGAAGCTCGATTAATAGATCAAAATGGAGCTGATATACCATGTACGTATTATTTAGTGGTTGCTGGTTCAGGAACATCGGTGTTCTCAACTTGTAATAGCTCTGGTACTAAATATAAAAATTGGCAGACAATTGGTGTAGATGCATCCGCCTATTTAGGCCAAACGGTTACGCTGGAATTCTCAACTGGTGACTGTGAACAAGGTGCACATTTTGGATATGCCTATGTGGATGCAAGTTGCGCCCCATTTGCTATTGATTCAAGATATTGCGTGAATACAAACGGTGTAAATGCAGCAGTATTAACAGCTCCTGCGGGTTTTGCTAGTTATCTTTGGAGTAATGGAGCAACAACAACCACAACTTCATTTCCTAACCCAACATTGGGACAAGTCGTTACTTGCAATATTACATCAGAGAATGGGTGCGTTGCAACTTTAACAGCAACGTTAACCCCCTCCAATATTACAGCAAACTTTGCAGATTCTTCGGTTTGTGCTGGTTTACCACTTATTTTAGAGAACACATCAACAATCAGTAATGGCGTAATTTCTAGTTATAATTGGGCTTCATCGGATGGTTTTAATTCCAGTGCCTCTGCATTCAATCACGTATTTCCAAATGCAGGAACATACACAATTACTTTATCAGCAACAACCGACTTAGGTTGTACGGACAATATTGTTAAAACTGTTACGATTAATTCTATTCCAAATGCTATAGTTGATTTACCAAATAATTGTGTTGGTGACCAAGTTATCTTAGAAAGTTCAAGTACTAATAGTGATGGTTCTCCTATGACTTATAGTTGGTTAGTCAATGGTCAACAAAGTTATGCAGGTGACTCAATACCTATAAGTTTTCCTTCATCTGGATCAGTTGATTTGTTTTTAACTTCTACTTCATTATATGGTTGTGTTGACACGATATCTAGCTCAATAAATATTTATGAAAATCCAATTGCAAATTTCTCATTTTTAGAAAGATGTATAAATAATTTCGTTCCATTTACCAATTTGACCACACCAAACACAACAAATTCTAACTATGAATGGATTCTTGACGGTACAAATGCAGCCAATACATTTGAAACTACGACTTTAGTTACTGGTGCAGGTGAACACACAATGACTTTAATAGCAATGGAGACACAAGATGGTTTTACATGTGACGACACAACAACTTTAACTTTTATTGCTCATGATAATCCTGTGATTGAATTTATAATTGATTCTACTATATGTGAGGATATTGAATTTAATATTGCAAGTACTACAACTGTTTCAACCGGAGAAAGTTTAACTTATTCATGGACAGAGGCTGGAAATGTAATTTCAACGGATTCAAGTTTTACTTATATTTTTAATGATCAAGGTATTTATCCGATAACATTAAACGCTTTAACGAGTTTTGGTTGCACAGAATCACGTACTTTCAATATGTATGTCTCACCAACTCCTCTTGCACCAATTTTAGCTGTTACAACACCAGATTGTCCAGGAGATATTATCTCTTTTACTTCTCAATCTGAATCAAACTCTGTCATAACTTGGAGCGGCCCGAACAACTTCTTTTCAAATGAGACTAGCTTTACTATGCCATTCGAATTAAATGATATTGGTCAATATTCTGCATTCATCATTTCACAATTTGGATGTATTTCAGCACCAAGTACTGTCAATCCAACTATTGCGAATCTTTATAATTTCAATGAATTTGAGTTTCCAAATGTTATTACCGCAAATGATGATGGAATCAACGATATTTTAGATTTACATTCTTATTTTCAAACATGTGATAAATATAAAATTTACATTTTCAATCGCTGGGGAAATTTAATCTATGAACAAACTGAAACAAGTTCACAATTTTTGGGTGACACTCAAAATGAAAAAGAACTTGTTGAAGGTGTTTACTTTTATAAAATGGATTACGAATCACCACTAGATAGCGGAACAAAAAATGGTTTTATTCACGTAGTTAAATAACTAAAACAATTCTTGAAATTCCTTTTTAAGGTATTCAACTGTAATGTCTGATGGAATATGATCCATTTGTGATAGAATTTCAAAAACTTTAGCTGATAGTTCCATACCTGTTGATGTTGCAGTCATTTGATTTCCTGCTAAATTTATTAACTTAATTACTTCCTCTTTAGAATCTTTAATCATTTTCCAAGCTAATGGAGAAACGAATAATTGTTGCGCCACATTGTGATTGTATTCATCGCGAATTGCCTTTAAAAATTCAGCTTGTAAAGCCATTGCAGGTAAACCTGGGTTGTGTAAACGCATCACCAAACTATTTGGATGTAATCGTTCCATCAGCAAAATAGATCTTTGATAGGCCTCTACCCTATTTGGAAGGAAAAATTCTTGACGTTGTTTCTTTAATTCAAACTGTAAATGCCTAACTTCTTTTTCATTTTGCTTGGAAAGATTTTCTACCATTTTATTGAGAAAAAAATAAACTATTGCAACCATTGCACCAGCTGTGATAACTAAAATTCCGAAAAACAACATTAAATTCATACGATATATTTCTTACAAAGATAATTTAGTATGTTGAAGTTGTTACAAAAATGAAGATTTGCTAAAAAGCTTTCTTATTTTTATACTCTTAAATTTTTTATGCCAAAAGAAATTATCTTATTCGTTCTCTTAGCCTACTTTCTAACACTTCTAGGAATTTCATATTTTTCTTCTAGAAATGCTGATTCTCAAGCTTTTTTCTCTGGAAACAAACAAAGTCCTTGGTATTTAGTTGCTTTTGGTATGATTGGCACCTCTCTTTCGGGTGTTACTTTTATCTCAGTTCCAGGTTCAGTTGGTGCAAATGGTTGGACATATTATCAACTAGTTATCGGTTTTTTTCTTGGATATTTCGTAGTTGCTTATGTTCTTTTGCCACTTTATTACAAATATAATTTAACTTCAATCTATACGTATTTAAGCCATCGGTTGGGCTTCAGTGCTTATCAGTGGGGGGCTGGATATTTTATTTTATCAAGGACTTTAGGAGCAACCGTGCGACTTTATTTGGTGATTAACGTCATGCAAACATTTGTTTTTGAAGAAATTGGAATTCCATTTTGGTTGACAACTTTAGTGATAATGCTTATGATAATTGCCTATACATTCAAAGGTGGTGTAAAAACAATTGTCTGGACAGATACGCTTCAAACACTTTTCATGCTCTTGGCATTAGTCGTTTGTATTTTTGCAATTCAAGAAAGCTTAAATTTAGATTGGTCAACGATTTGGGGTAAATTAGAAGCAGAAGGAATGACCAAACTTTGGGAAATAGACGTTAATAAAAAGAGCTACTTTTTGAAACACGTATTAGGTGGTGCATTCATGACGATTGCTATGACAGGTTTGGATCAAGAAATGATGCAAAAAAACATTAGTGTAAAATCATTAAAAGATGCACAAAAGAACATGATTACTTTTAGTCTTGTTTTACTTGTGGTTAATGCCCTTTTCATGTTCTTAGGAGGACTTTTGTTTTTATACGCTAAGCAAAATAATTGGGAGTTTGCACCCGATGATGTCTTTCCATCTATCGTGCAACTTCATTTATCAAAAGGAATATTCTTAATTTTCATTATTGGACTTATTTCAGCACTTTTTCCTTCAGTTGATGGGGCTATTACCGCATTAACAGCATCATTTTGCATTGATATACTTGGTTTTGAACGAAATAAAAATCGAAACGAACAAGATAAAACAAAGCTTCGGAAAATAATTCACCTCAGTTTTGCAGCCATATTTATTATTCTAGTTTTCATTTTCAAAGCAGTCGACAGCAAAACAATTGTTGACTTAATATTCTTAATCGCAGGTTATACTTATGGTCCATTACTGGGTTTATTCTCATTTGGAATCATTACAAAACGTTCCTTGAAAAAGAACATTGTACCTGTTGTTTGTATTGCCGCGCCATTGATATGTTACCTTTTGGAAAAAAACTCAGCATTATTATTTGGCCCAGATTATAAAATTGGGTACGAAATGTTAATTATCAATGGTTCTATTACATTCCTTTTACTTTACATTTTTAGTTATAAAACTGCGTTAGCTCATGAAAATTAATTTAGACGACTGTGGTCTGCATTTACGATTTGCACCTCTGACTTTAACTCGACCAGTTGGTAACTTGCGGATTGGAATCTTAACAAATGATGAACGTTGGAAAAGATTTCTCCCAGAAGCTGAAATTGGTTTTATTACTGAAAATTATCTTTCAGGCAAATTCAAATCAATTAAAAACGGAATTCGTGTAAACGCTTCTATCATACCAAATGAAGATATAGTAGTTGCAGTTTTAAATCTTGAAGAAAATACTGTACTTTATTGGAATGATATATTTATAGCTTCAAATGGAAATAATGATCAAAAAGTTCAGTTTATAGGTCAAGAACCTATACAACTTTCACAAAGATGGCATTTGTATCAAAAAAATGGTACTGTTCTAGAACAAGATTTTAATTTAATTACTTCCGGAAGAAAGTCACAAAAATTAAGCAATACAAATACATTAATAGGTCCAGTAAACCGACTTTTTCTTGAAGAAGGAGCGATTGTTGAAGCTTCTATTTTGAACACAACTACTGGAGCAATTTATGTAGGGAAAGATGCTGAAATCATGGAAGGATCTGTTGTTCGTGGTGGATTGGCTTTGAACGAACATGCCGCTTTGAAACTGAGTACAAAAGTTTACGGACCGTGTACACTCGGACCTCATTGTAAAGTTGGTGGTGAAATAAACAACGTAACATTTCAAGCCTATTCAAATAAAGGTCACGATGGATTTTTAGGAAATGCTTCAATTGGTGAATGGTGCAATCTTGGAGCTGATACCAATTCTTCCAATTTGAAAAATAATTACGGAAATGTATCGACATATTCCTACGAACAAAATACTGAAATCAAAACCGATACTCAATTTATGGGCGTTTGTATGGGCGATCACAGTAAATGCAGCATCAATTCGATGTTTAATACAGCAACAGTTGTAGGCGTTTCTTGTAATATTTATGGTGCAGACTTTCCACCGAAATTCATTCCTTCTTTCTCATGGGGAGGAAGCGATGGTTTTGTAAAATTCAAATTGAATAAAGCAATTGAGTACTCGAACAACATGATGAATCGACGAGGTTTGAGCTTAACACCTGAAGAAATTGAAATATTTAACTTTTTGGATAAAAACTAATAATATTAACATAAATATTAATTTTAAACCGATTTTTAAAAAAGTAACTTAACTTTGTCGATTGAGTATCAACTATTTCAAATAAATAAAAACTATGAGTGCCATAAATAAATTTTTTGTTATTTCATTATCAATTTGTTTAATTAATTCATTTTCAATATATTGTCAAAGCACAAATAAATATTCTGTAGGATTGAGTATTGGAACACACGATGGAATCAAAAATACAGGCGACGGAACTACAAAAATTTATCAATTTCATCATTATAATATCCATGGTAGATATATGCTTAATAGCCGATTTGGGTTTAAATTAGATGCTGCTTTCGATAAATTTAAATGGACAAAATTAGACAATCCAACAAACTATTACAGAATTTCAATTCAACCAACCGTAAATCTAACTGATATTTTAAATTTTGGTAACATTAATAAGAAGTTAGGCTTATTACTTCATTCTGGCATTGGTTATTCTTTAATGACGAATAAAGGTATTACCGACAATCTTGAACCGACTAGTCCTTTAATGGATTTAGGCCCAACTGATAATATGTTGCACGGTATTATTGGTTTAACACCACAATATAAAATAAACGAGCGTATTTGTATAAATGCAGACCTATCAATGCTTTTTCATATTCGTCAAAATAGAACCTTTGACTTTCAGTATCAACTTCCAGCAGCAGCGGGTTTTACAGGTTCATTTGTGAATTTATCCATTGGAGCTTCCTATTATATAGGCAAAAACTCAAAACATATTGATTGGACTTACTCTGAACAAGATTTACAATCTGCTAAAATTAATGAATTACAAAAGCAATTAACAGAAACACAACTTAAGTTAAAAGATGATGACGGTGATGGTATATTAAACGCTATTGATGAAGACCCTTTAACCTTGCCTGGTGCGATAGTTAGTATTAAAGGGGTTTCTCTTGATCAACAAACAGATACAACGAATGAATTAAATTCAACCACATCTCAAAAATCAGAATTAGCCAATAGAGACTCAGATAATGATGGCGTTCCTGATGCAACAGATTTATGCCCATTCCTTGTAGGATCAACAAAAGGTTGTCCAGATGATGATTTTGACGGTGTACCAAACATTATTGATGCTTGTCCTCAGTTAAAAGGATCTCCGAAATTTAATGGGTGTGAAGAATTAATGAATTATGGTACATTTTCAATTAAAGATTTAAGTATTTTTAATGTTTACTTTAGATTAGGTTCATCAGTAATTGACGCAAATTTCAAAATCGTATTAGATAAATTTGCGGAAACAATTAAAGATACTGAAAATATTAAAATTGTTGCAACAGGTTATACTGATAAAACAGGAGGACCTGCAGTAAATCAAAAATTATCTAAAAGAAGAGTTAAGGCGTGTGTAGAATATCTTGTTTCAAAAGGTATTCCGGAAAGTAGATTTATAATAAAAAACAAGACTGCAAATCAAAATCAAGAAGGCTTTGCAGATAATGATGACTTAAATAGGAAAGTGTCATTTAATCTTGACAAATAAAAATTCAAAAGCTGTACGACTAGTACAGCTTTTTTTTTGTGCACCTATTTTTTATGCTAAATCCTAAATTTAATACAATTTTATTTTACAAATTTTCTAGCATAAATAAAATCAATTTGATAAAAATAATGCTCCTCTGATCTACAAATTTTAATTGCAAATGAAAAGCTTTCTAAAAAAAAGAGCAAACGAATGTGTGAATTACCTTGTAACAAAAGGAATTAATCATACGAGATTTGTGATTTCAAACATAACCGTTGTAAACAAAGAAAGTATTTATCCGCTTCTTTTTGGAGCTAAAAACAGAAAAGTCTCTTTTATTCTAAAGCAATAAACTAGTTCAAGTTTACTAATCAAATTTTAGTATTTTCGTGTTTTAAATTTCCATGAAATACATAAGTCTGTTTTGCCTTTTTCTAATTTGCTTCAGTTTTAATGGTCAAAACGCTTCCTACATCTACAAAGGTTCTAGTTCGTTTTCTTCAGATATTCTGTTTAGCTTCGATGGAAAGTACTTATACAAAGGAAAATCATCGTTTTCCTCCGACATTCTAAAATCCTATGACGGAAAATATATCTACAAAGGAAAAAGCTCTTTTTCAAGTGATATTCTTTACACTTTTGATGGAAAATATATTTACAAAGGAAAATCAACTTTCAGCTCAGATATTCTATACACAATAGATGGAAACTATATTTATAAAGGAAAATCAACTTTTAGTTCCGACATCCTTTATACTTATGATGGAAAATATTTATACAAAGGAAAATCTACTTTCAGTTCTGATCGAATTTACACCTTCGCTGGAGCGATTCCAATTTGTTTATTTATAACTTTCTTATAATGGCTTTTTTTACGCAAGATTATCTCGATTTTTTTATTGAACTCGCAGGAAACAACAACAAAGATTGGTTTGACTTGAACCGTAAACGCTACGAACAATCGGTTAAAATCCCATTTCAACAATTCACCAAACACTTGATTAATTGCATTGCCAAGGACGACCCTGCCTTTAAAGAATTGGAACCTAAGGATTGTATGTTTAGAATCAATCGCGACATACGCTTTTCAAAAGACAAAACTCCATACAAATTAATGTGTTCTGCTGTCATTGCTCCTGGAGGAAAAAAAAGTCGTGCAATTAATGGCATTTATTTTGAGTTAGGTCCTGAACATGTGCGCGCTTATGGTGGAATTTACGAAGTGGATAAAGACGGATTGGAAGCTGTTAGAGAAGGTATTGCCGATAATTTGGAAACCTTTCAAAAACTTTACTCGGACCCAAATTTTAAGAATCTATTCGGTGAACTTAGAGGTGAAAAGAATAAAGTGCTTCCCTCCCATCTTCGAGATACAGCTGAAAAAGAAGCGCTTATTTTTAACAAGCAATTTTACTTCTTTGCAGAATTTCCTGCAGAAACCGTTGTTAAAACAGACTTAGATGAAATTTTATTAAACTGCTACCAAGCAGGAAGACCAATGGAAAACTTTTTAAACCAATTTATTCAACAACCATGAAACGAATTTTATTACCACTATTTATAATTTCTTCTTTTATTTCTTTTGCTCAACTCAAAGATTTAACCCTAAAGGATGCTGTTATGCTTCAAGGTAGAAGCCTTGCTCCTGAACGAATTACCAACTTTCAATGGATTGCAAACACTTCTAATTATTCTTATTTAAGCAAAAATTGGCAATCGCTTTACAAATCAGATGTTATCAGCAAAACGGAAACAGAAATAGCAACTATTGCCGATGTCAATCTTGCAACGGGATCTGAATTTCAAGGTTTTATCGGTTTAACTTGGTTGGATGAAAACCAATTCACTTTAAATGATGGTAGTACTTTATTGACCTATAATTTATTGACCAAGAAAGGAAATATTCTTCAAACTTTACCTGAAAATGCAGAAAATGGACAATTTCATCCAAGTTTAAATCACGTTGCGTTTACAGTTGAAAACAATCTTTGGATTCAAAAAGCGGGTGAAAGAGCTATAGCGATTACAAATTTTACTGATAAAAATATCGTTAGCGGACAAACAATTGCTCGTAATGAATTTGGAATTTCTCAAGGCATTTTTTGGTCACCAAATGGCGCACTTCTAGCTTTTTATCAAAAGAACGAAACAAATGTTCACGATTATCCTTTGTTAGATATTAATGCTACTCCTGGATCCTTGACTTCGATTAAATATCCAATGGCTGGTCAAAAATCGGAGGAACCTAAACTTGGTATTTATAACCTTTCAAATAATAGCACCATTTACATTTCTCCTCGTGGTGCAAAAGATGATTATTTAACCAATGTTTGTTTCACTCCCGACAATAAATACGTTTTAATCGCAGAAGTTAACAGAGGACAAAATCACTGTTGGTTAAATGTTTATGATGTAAATACTGGTGCTTTTGTTAAAACAATTCTAGAAGAAAAAAATGACAAATGGATTGAGCCGGAACACGCACCCTTCTTTCCTTTAGCAACAAGTAATAACTTTATTTGGGTTTCTGAAAGAAGCGGTTTTAACAACTTGTTTTTCTATGACTTTAACACCAATGCTGCTACTCAATTGACTAATCACAATTTTGTAATCAAAGAAATTCTTTCAGCTAGTAAAGATGGAAATATGATTTACTACAAAGCAACTGGAGAAAAACCAACAAATACAGTTGTTTATGTTCTTGATAGAAAAAAAGCAAAAACAACGCTATTGACTACTCAAGAGGGAACACATAATTTCGCCATCAACCAAACTGGAACCTACTTTTATGATGCGTTTAGCAGTGGAAGTGTTGCTCATTTTGCACAAATCACATCGATTTCAGGAAAACAACAAAAACTATTGATTGATTCAAAAGATAAATTGGCTGAGTATAAATTAGGAAAATCTGAAATTGGAAAATTAAAAGGAAAAGATGGTTCGGATTTGTATTACCGAATGATTAAACCAAGCAATTTTGATCCTTCTAAAAAATATCCAGTTCTTGTTTATGTTTATGGCGGACCTCACGCTCAAATGGTTACTAATTCTTGGTTGAATGGTGCCAACCTTTGGATGTATTGGATGGCAGAACAAGGTTATTTAGTTTACACACTTGATAATCGTGGTTCTGGTGAAAGAGGTTTTGCCTTCGAATCTCAAATTCATCGTCAACTTGGAACGGTAGAAATGGAAGATCAGTTAACGGGTGTTGATTACCTTAAATCTTTACCTTATGTAGATGCAAACCGTTTAGCTGTCCACGGTTGGTCGTTTGGTGGATTTATGACTACTTCTTTATTGTTGCGTCAACCTGATGTGTTCAAAGTTGGTGTTGCTGGCGGACCGGTAACAGATTGGAAATATTACGAAGTAATGTATGGAGAACGCTACATGGATCAACCTGAAGAAAATCCAACAGGTTATGAACAAGCTTCACTTTTAAACCATGCAGGAAATTTAAAAGGTGATTTATTGTTAATTCATGGAACGATTGACGACGTAGTTGTGATGCAACACAATTATGCATTGGTGAAAAAATTTGTCGATTTAGGAATTCAAATGGACTTCTTCCCCTACCCGATGCATAAACACAATGTGACTGGGAAAGACCGTGTGCATTTAATAGAGAAGGTTTTAAATTACGTTATTGAGAATAATAAATAATGCGTTTTATCCTACTTGCTTTTTTTGGTTTCAAAACTGTATTTAGCTTTTCTCAAGTCGTTGAAATCATAAGTTACAGCAACGAAAAAATTCACGCAAGAGGAATAGAATGTGTAAAAAACAAATTACTGTTAGCTTGTAATAATGGCTATTTATATGCCTATGATTTAACTAAAAAACAAGCAATTGTGCTAAATCCGTTGGAAAACGCACCTGAATTACGTGATGTTGCTCACACTAGCAATCAGCTAATTACAATGCAAAGTGGTGATGAAGGTTTAGTAATTCAAACGGATTGGGATGGTAAATCAAACATTTCATTTTATTTAAAAACGGCTGATAAAAAGGAACTTAAAAATGTATTTCTAGATGGGATTGCAATTGAAAACAAGCTTGGTTTTTTGATGGGAGATCCAATCGACGGTTATTTTACCTTATATTATTCAAGCAATGCTGGTATAGATTGGAAACCTAGTTCTGGAAGAATTAAAGCGTTTGAAGGAGAAGCTGGTTTTGCGGCAAGTGGTAGTACTGTTCAAATTCACGATGGTGTTATTTATTTTGTTTCTGGTGGATTAAAATCACGTATTCATTCCAGTAAAAACAAAGGAAAAACTTGGGAAAGCATAGAAATTCCATTTGAATCAAAGGAATCGGCTGGACCTTTTTCATTAGCAATCAAAGACAAACTAAATATGCTTGTGGTCGGTGGCGATTATACAAAAGCATCAGGAATAGAAAAAAATTGCTTTTTCACTAAAGATGGAGGTAAATCATGGCAAGCTAGCACGACTCCACCAACTGGTTATCGCTCGTGTGTGATTTTCACCGATGGAATTTATTACGCTTGTGGCACCAATGGAATGGATTATTCGCAAGACGGCGGACAAACGTGGCAAAACCTCAACGATTTCAATACATTTTCAATGGCTTTTGATAGTCAATATATTTACGCGAGTTCCATAAATGGAAAAGTGATTAAGCTGAAAAAAGTGAAATGAAGTAATCGCTTTCAATTTGAATTTTCTTGTTTGGTATTTTGTGACCAATATGACTTTTTAATGTGATGTAAGTAACAAATTAAGCAACACCTATCTTCTAATTTTGTCCTATAAATTCAAAGAAAATGAAAGTAGAACAAATTTATACAGGATGTATTGCTCATGCAGCATACTACCTTGAAAGCAACGGTGAAGCGGCGATTTTTGATCCACTTAGAGAAGTTCAACCATACATTGACAGAGCAACCGCTGATAATGCAAAAATCAAGTATGTTTTCGAAACACACTTCCATGCAGATTTCGTTTCAGGTCATCTTGATTTGGCGGCAAAAACAGGCGCAACTATCGTTTATGGTCCAACCGCTAAACCCCAATTCGAAGCACTTGTTGCTGAGGACAATCAAGTATTTGAAGTTGGAAATTACAAAGTAAAAGTGATTCACACGCCAGGTCATACAATGGAAAGCACAACTTATCTATTGATTGACGAAAATGGAAACGAACACGGAATTATTACAGGTGATACTTTATTCATTGGCGACGTTGGACGTCCTGACTTAGCACAACATGTAATTGAAGACTTAACACAAGAAAAATTAGCAAATCACTTATATGATTCGTTAAGAAATAAAATAATGCCGCTTTCGGATGATTTAATTGTGTATCCAAATCATGGTGCAGGTAGCGCTTGTGGTAAAAAAATGAGCAAAGAAACAACAGATACACTTGGAAATCAGAAAAAAACAAATTACGCGCTTCGAGCTGATATGACTCGTGAAGAATTCGTAAAAGAACTGTTGACAGGTTTGACAAATCCTCCAGGATATTTTCCAAAAAATGTATTGATGAACATACAAGGTTATGAAAGTCTTGATACTGTAATGGAACGAGGCAGAAAAGCACTTACTGCTCAAGAATTTGAATTTGTAGCTACTGAAACGCACGCTTTGATTCTCGACACACGTGCACCTGAAGTTTTTGCTAAAGGATTTATTCCAAACTCAATAAATATCGGCTTAGATGGAAGTTTTGCAATGTGGGTTGGCGAAATGATTACGGATATTAAACAAGAAATTTTATTGGTAACAGATAAAGACCGCGAAGAAGAAGCTATCATTCGACTTTCAAGAGTTGGGTATGACCATACAATTGGCTATTTGGCTGGTGGTTTTGAAACATGGCAAGCAGTAAACTTTGAAATTGACACTGTTGAACGAATGACAGCAAGTGAATTAGAAGCAAGCTATAGCAAAGAACCTCTAATTATTGATGTTAGAAAGAAAAGCGAATTCGATTCTGAGCATGTTTTAAACGCTGTAAATATTCCTTTAAATGAATTGAATTTACGTTTTACGGAATTACCAAAAAATCAAGCATTCATTTTACATTGTGCTGGAGGATATAGAAGTATGATTGCAGCATCGATTCTTAAATCACGAGGTTTTGAAGACTTCAAAGATGTGGAAGGTGGAATGACTGAAATTTTAAAAACAACTATTCCAAAAACAGAATACGTTTGTCCGACAACGCTTTTATAGATAAACGAAAACAACAAACGAAAGGCTATTAGATTCAACTCTGGTAGCCTTTTTTATTTAAAGGAGGGGATGGTTTTAGGCTTTCAAACTAAAAAGTCAAAATTTAGAATAGCAACATTAATTATTAAAAAAAATAAAACCTATTTTACTGCTTTCAACATGCGATTTTTTCCTTGTAAATCTTTTCTGACTTCAATC
>CALPMC020000074.1 GCA_943324565.2 Chitinophaga pinensis
TAAGTACATCTGGTTTTATGGGTTCTAGTTGTATTTTCTCATATTTAGTCGGGGTAAATTTCAAAGTTGAAATCATTATCGGAAATTGAGAATTTTTTAAACGAATGGTTGCGCTATTTCCAAAAGTACCACTCATTGGACCCATACACTGCGAGCCAATAATTTTCCCCCTCTCATTATCTCTAAACCAAGATGCAAATAAAGCGGAGGCCGACATTGAAAATCCATTCATCACCAAAGTGCACTCACCTTCATAAACTTTATTTAGTTGATTTTTAGGTAAATAATCGTATAAAATTGTTTTTACTGTTCCCAAAGGACTTTGAAAAAAATCATATTCTTTACTAATAATTCCTCTTGGATAAACCAACCGTGCTCTTTTTTGGAACTGCCATCTTTGATAAAAAGGTAAGAGTGAAAAACGATCAAACTTGCTTCTTTTATACAAGTAATTCATTTGCTGATTAATTTTCACTTTGTTTAGATAAGAAATTAAATACTCTTGTGCTAAAATTAAACCTCCTCGATTATCGCGTAAATCAATCACAATGCTTTTACAGTTTCTTCGTTCAACCTCATTGAAGAAAAAATCAACTTGGTTTTTATATTTGGAAAGATTTCTTGTCTCAAATGATTTAATAGTTATAACTGCTTTGTTGTTTTTATCAAAATAATAAGTCAATTCCTCTGAATCATACCAATTTTTTAAGCGCATCATTTTCTTAACACTTATTGTTGGACAGATCTTTGAAAGCGTATCTCCTTCATAAGAAACATATTTAAAATTAATTGATGGTTTCAGATTAAATAAATTAAAAACAATTCCCGTCATTTTTGAAGCTATTTCTGTTTGAGGAACTAAAGCATCGCCTTCTCGAAAGCAAAAACGTTTACTAAGCTTGTAAAGAGAATCAGATTCAAAATCATTAACTCGTAGAATTTCGCTACCTATAGGCAAGGATTCCAAGTAAATTTTGTCTAAATAGTATTTTCCGTCTATTTCCTTCAGATAAAAAGGAACAACTACCTTCTTTCTACTTGATTGAATTAAAATGTCGCGCGGATTAAAATTGGTATGAGAATCTTTTATTGAATGAACAAAATCGGCTACAATTTGAGCAAACTCTAAAACTGTTTTTTCTGAAGATGCCGCGTAAAGTGCTTTTTTATACGACTGATAATAAACAGAATCTGAAACATATAAAAACGGGTTAGGATGAATTTCTTGAATCGATTCGTTTAATTGTACCAAATCATTGACCATTGCTTCAGGACAAATTTTTGTGCCATTCTGAATCGACTTTTCAATAATTAGGAAATCTGTACAAGACTGAGCATTTAAAACAGAAGTCAGTATTATAAAATAGAAGAGAATTAAATAAGCGTTTTTCATTATGAAAATCGGTATTTGAACTAAAATTCGGTCAATTTAAAATTGAAATAACATAAAGTTCTTGGTTCAGAAAATTAGCTTTAAAATTTAATCTTCGTCCTCGTCTTCTATTCCAATTTTTATCTTTTCTACATCATAATCTGTTTCTTCATCATAGAAATCAAAGAATGGTTCTTGGAACGACTTAGAAATTACTTTCTTTTGAAGGGTTAATAATAATGAAGGAAGGATCAATAGATTAGTTAGCATTCCGACTAAAATTGTTATTGAAACGAGTAAGCCTAAGCCTTTTGTTCCTCCAAATTGTGAAAAGACGAACATAATAAAACCAAAGAATAGGATAATAGAAGTGTAAAAAATACCAAGACCAGTTTCTTTAATTGAAATCATAATTGCATAATTAATATCCCAAGGGTGAAGTTTCAACTCCTGTCGGTATTTAGCTAAAAATAAAATCGCATTATCCACTGTGATTCCCAATGCTATTCCAAAAACTAAAAGCGTCGAAGGTTTAAGTGGAATTTGAAAATAACCCATTATTCCAGCTGTAAAAAGCAATGGAAGAATGTTTGGAATCATTGAAATTAAAATAATTTTAAATGATCTAAACAAAAATGCCATTAACAAAGCAATGGATAGAATTGCGAAAACTAAGCTTTGTACAAGATTTACAAATAAGTATTTCGTTCCTTCTGATACAACGATTGAAGTTCCTGTAAACGTTAAATCATAGTATTCTGAATCAATTGCTTTTCTTAAATTCTTTTTAAAAGTTGATTTGTTCTTGAACTTATTAATTTCCTCATAATCCATATCAAACTTCATTTGCAAATCTGAATTTCCATTAGACAAGAGAGAAGTTAAACTATTATAAACTGCTGGATAATTTAATAATATTGAGTCAATATACTTTCTATCACCATTTTTAACTTTTGAATATAACCTTTCAATGTCTTTCTTGTCAGGATTAAGTATTTCATCTACTTTTAATCGCAACGAGTCAACTTTTGTAGCTACTTCGTAGGAACCAATATCCTTCATTTGACATCTTATTCTCAATGTTGTATTCGTTGTGTCAATCAAATCTTTTAATGATAAATTACCACCATTAAAATCACTCAAATCAAACTTATCAAAATATTGTTTTAGTCTAAGTTTATCTCTGCTAGAAATGAGTTTATATTGTTCTGGATTATTACCATGATAAGCCATATTAATTGACTTTAAAAAATCGACAAAAGACAAAGATTTAGAAAACAAGGTGTCAGCCGCAAATGTCTGCTGTATCAATTCAACTTTTTTGAGTGTTTTGTTTGAAAGTAACCTTCCTTTTTCTTTGTAATTTATGGTAATTTCAAACGGAATTGAACCTCCAAAATTACGTTCAACAAATTTTAAGTCAACCAGAATAGGGTCATTTTTAGGTAAATCACTCGTTACATTTCCTGTGGCAGTTATTTTAGTCATTCCATAAATACTGATGACCAACATAACAATTGATGTGATATAAATTACCGTTCTACGTTTTGACACTAGGTTAATTACCACATCAATAATACCTTGAGAATAAACACGATTTAAATGTTTTAAATGTCTTGGTTTTGGTGGTTTTGAAAAAGAAGCAAATATTGGAATGATTGTAATTGAAAGAACAAAAACCACCATTATATTCAAACTAGATATGATTCCGAACTGAGCAAGTTTTTCAGAGCTTGTGAAGGTGCAAAAACCAACAGCTGTAGTAAGATTAGTTAAAAATGTTACCGAACCAATTCTTTTAATCATCGTGAACAAGGCACGGGTTTTATTTTTATTCCCAAGCTTTACATATTCTTGATGGTACCTAGTTATTAAAAAAACACAATTTGGCACACCAATTACAATTAATAAAGGTGGAATTAATGCCATCATTATCGATAACTGAAACTTGAACAAAGCAATGCTGCCAAGTGCCCATATAACTGAGATAAAAACAACAACATTACTTTGTATTACAACTCTAATTGATCTAAAAAATATGTATAATAAAATAGAAGAAGCTAGAATAGATAACCCAAGGAAAATGTACATTTCATTGACAATTCTTTTTCCAATTACTACGCGCATGTGCGGCAAACCGGCAAAATGAACTTTTCCGAAATAACCAGAATAAGATTGAGCTAACTTTTCTATTTCAAAAACAACTTTGGATTTTTTCTTATCTTGAAGGCACTTTTCGTCCATTCCTATCATCAACAAAGAAACATTTGTCGAATCATTATAAAGTAAGTTTTTGTAAATTGGAATTCTTCTTATTTCTGATTTTATCGAATCAATTGATTTTTCGTTGAAGGTTGTGTCAGAAAATATTTTGTGTACTTCAAATCGATTCTGTTCTTTATTATTGCTGAGAGTATAAAGTGTAGCTTCAGAAATAACATTTTCAACACCATCAAAATTGAGAATTTTATATCCTAATTCTAACCATTTAGTGAAATTTCGTTCCGTGTAAAGAGAATCAGATTGAATAGCAATTACCAACGTAGAACCATCTTCACCAAATTGAGTTTTAAACTTCAAATAATCTTTTTGAGTTTGAGAATCTTTAGGTAAGGTATTACCGTATTTGTTATCAACCTTAAGTGCTGTAATTGCGTAATACCCAAAAAAAACAGTGAGTAATGCAATTATAGCAACAATGAAAAGTCTATTTCTTAATATTAAACTGGCTAAATTATTCCACATGAAGAGTCATGTATTTTAAGATACAAGGTAACAAAATTAGAAATTAATTAGTACTTAAAGGTTTTTTTCTGGTTAATTCAAAATTATGAATCAAATATCGAAATTTAAAAATAGAAATAATTAAATAATTCAAACAATTCAAAATTCTGTTAATCAATGTATTAATATATATTTTATTATGTTATATGTTTTTTTCTTCAAATCAAAAAGCAGCTTAAAAGAATTCCGAAAAGAACAAAATAGCAGGTGGAAGAGGATTAAATCCATTAGCTGAACCTACATTTATTCGGCTTTTACAAAAATCACCTTTTGATTTGTGTTAAAAAAGGCTGCATTCAAAAAAATTAATTTTATTCACACGTTAATAACTTCATCATGCGTCAAGCTTTCGCAAATAAAAAATAGCTATTTTTAAACTTCAATTATTATGACAAAAACAACTTTACACGACGGCACAGCAATTTATTGTTTGCGCAAACCAGAAGCGAAAATGCTCGATCATCATGTTGATGGTTATTTACAAAATGGAATTACTATCAAGGACGGTGATGTTGTTTTTGATGTTGGAGCAAATATTGGTGTCTTTGGTTTAAGAGCAATTCAAAAAGGAAAAAATGTGCATGCTTATTGCTTTGAACCTATTCCTGATATTGCTGAAGTACTTACGAAAAACGCTACAGAATTTGGAAAAGGTCACATTCATGTTTTGGCACATGGTGTTTCAAATGAACCAAGTCGCGCAACATTTACTTACTTCCCGAATACACCTGCTCTTTCAACTTTGCATCCTGAACAATGGGATGAAAACCCAACAGCTTTTCGCGATGCAGTTAAAGGTACGATGAAAAACCCACCTGAAGGAATGAAATGGATGAGTTGGATTCCTCCGATTTTTGCAGGAGTTATCGCCAAACAATTAGTGAAAGGTAGTAAAAAAGTAAATTGTGAGTTGAAAACACTTTCAAGTGTAATCGATAGCGAAAAAGTTAAAAAAATCGACTTGTTGAAAATTGATTGTGAAGGTGCTGAATGGGCTGTTTTACAAGGGATTGAAGAAAGACATTGGTCAATGATTCAATCTTTAGTTATTGAGGTTCACGATATTCATAATCGTCTTCAAAAAACAAAAGATTTTCTTTCTTCAAAAGGTTTTGTAAAGTTACATGCAGAACGAGAAGTTGGTTTAGAACACACCCCAATGTATAATTTATTTGCCTTAAGATCATGACCAAAGAAATTGCAGCAATTGGAACAATAGGAGTTTTAATCGCTTCCAATTTTTTTGGGTTGATTTATAGTATGCTAGTGCTAAAAACAAGTGTATTTAAGTCTTTTCGAATTCAATCTAAAGCTTATAAAGAAGGTGTATTTGGTTCAAGAATGCCTTTATATTTATTTAATTTCGTTGTGCTTTTAATTTTCTCTGGTACAGGAGCTTATTTCATGTTTGATTTTTTTGCCACAGAAGGAACTGCTTGGTGGTTGATTGCACTTCAAGTGTTAATCGCTTTTATCGCTGATGATATATGGTTTTATTTTATGCATCGATTTATGCATGAAAATAAATTTATGCTAAAAAATATCCATTCCATTCATCATCGAGCGTCAACGCCTTTTCCTTTAGAATATTTGTATGCACATCCGTTTGAATGGATGCTCGGAATGTTAGGTGTTGTAGTCGGTTTTGGTCTAATTATGATTTTTACACCGGTAAGTATTTATGCCTTATGGATATTTGGTGGCTTGCGCAACTTACACGAAATCCACATTCATTCAGATTTAAGTTTGCCAATTTTGAGTAAAATTCCATTTATAAGCAAAACCAAACATCATGACGATCATCATTCGAAATTAACTGGTAATTATTCTTCCACATTTCTTTGGTTGGACCGTATTTTTAAAACTGAATTTAAAGATCAACATTAATTTTTCTTGCCATGAAAATTCTTATTTCGTTAGTTTGTATCCTTTTTTCGTTTGTTAGTTTAGCCCAAAAAGAAGAGCACACACTTACGGTTAAAGTTACTTCAATTGAATCTCAAAGAGGTGTAATAGAAATTGCACTTTACAAAGACCCTCAGAAATTTGCAAAAGTTGGGCAAACATATCGCATTGTTCGTGTTAAAACTGAAGGAAACACGATTATTCACGACTTTAAGGATTTAGAAGAGGGAAAATATGCAGTTTGTTTGTTCCACGACGAAAACAACAATAAAACATGTGATAAAAATTTCTTCGGAATACCAACCGAAGGGTATGCTTTTTCAAACAACATTCGACCAAAGTTTTCCGTTCCAACTTTTGAAGAATGCTCTATGAGGCTTGATAAAAATAAGACTTTGACTATTAAAATGGTGTATTAAATCTTAGTTTAAAAAGGTATGCAAAAAAAAATCCCGCTTCATATGAAACGAGATTTTATATTAAACATAAATATTTTTATCCATTCAATGCTTCTGCTCCACCAACGATTTCTAAGATTTCGTTTGTAATTGCCGCTTGACGTGCTTTGTTGTAACTCAACTTTAAGCTTTTCTGAAGTTCTTTCGCGTTGTCAGTTGCTTTGTGCATTGCTGTCATACGTGCGCCGTGCTCAGCAGCAAAAGAATCGCGAATTGCTTTAAAAATTTGCAACTTCAATGATTTTGGAATTAAATCTTCAACAATCTCCGTTTTTGAAGGTTCAAAAATGTAATCTGAATTTGAATTTGTACTTTCTGAAACTGTAGGAATGATTGGTAAAAATTGCTCTGTTTCGATAGATTGAGTAGCTGCATTTATAAAACGGTTGTAAACTAAAACAACTTTATCGTATTCATTAGCTTTGAAACCTCGCATTACTTCATCAGCAATTTTAGCAACATTATCAAATTTCAAATCAGCATACACATCTTCTAACGGAGCCAATGCTGGATTGATATAATATCTTGGAGTGTTTTTGTATGCGTCTTTTATTTTTTTACCTAAACACATCACTTTTACATTATCAGTTGCATAATCTTCATTTAAAAGAACTGCAACTCTTTTGATGATGTTATTATTAAATCCACCACACAACCCACGATTTGAAGTAATTCCGATTATTAAAACCGTTTTTATTTCTCTCGCTTCTGAATAAGCATTTTCAGATAAATCAAGCGTTGCACTTAAATTTTCCAGAATTTCTTTCAATTTTCCAGCATAAGGACGCATAGCCGTAACCGCATCTTGTGCACGCTTTAATTTCGCCGCAGATACCATTTTCATTGCAGACGTTATCTGCATTGTGGAACCAACGGAGGTAATTCTATTACGTATTTCCTTTAAATTAGCCATCTTTTTTTTGGATTGCAGATTGCAGATTTTAAAATTACAAATTGATTAATAATCTGTAATTTAAAATCTTCCAATCTGTAATTTTTAATATTTATCAGCTACTTCTTTCGCAACTTTTGTCAATGTATCAGTGATTTCGTCTGTGTATTTTCCAGCCTTCAATGCAACCAATACATCTGAATGTTTCGCTTCCAAAACTGTCAAATAATCTTTTTCGAATTCTTTCACTTTATTGATCGGAACGCGTTGCATCAATCCTTTTGTACCTACATAGATAATCGCAATTTGTTTTTCAACTGGATATGGATCACCTTCTTTTTGTTTCAAGATTTCAACGTTTCTTGCTCCTTTATCCAATACTGATTTTGTAGCAGCATCTAAGTCAGAACCAAATTTCGCAAACGCCTCTAATTCTCTATATTGTGCTTGGTCTAATTTCAAAGTACCAGCCACTTTTTTCATTGATTTGATTTGTGCATTACCTCCAACACGAGATACAGAGATACCAACGTTAATTGCTGGACGAATACCTGCGTTGAACAAATCACCTTCTAAGAATATCTGACCATCTGTAATCGAAATTACGTTTGTTGGGATATATGCAGAAACGTCACCAGCTTGTGTTTCGATAATTGGTAATGCAGTCAATGAACCACCACCTTTCACTAAATGTTTAATTGAAGGAGGTAAATCATTCATTTGTGATGCAATTGTATCATCTGCAATGATTTTCGCAGCACGCTCTAACAAACGAGAGTGTAAGTAGAATACGTCACCTGGATAAGCCTCACGACCTGGAGGACGACGTAATAATAAAGATACCTCACGGTAAGCTACCGCTTGTTTTGACAAGTCATCAAATACGATTAATGCAGGACGCCCTGAATCGCGGAAAAACTCACCAACAGCAGCTCCAGTCATTGGTGCGTAAAACTGCATCGGTGCAGGATCAGAAGCATTTGACGCTACGATTGTAGTGTATGCCATAGCTCCAGCATCTTCTAATTTTTTAACAATTCCAGCTACTGTCGAACCCTTTTGTCCAATAGCAACATAAATACAATATACAGGTTCTCCTCTGTCGAAGAATTCTCTTTGATTGATAATTGTATCGATTGCAACTGTAGTTTTTCCTGTTTGGCGGTCACCGATGATTAACTCACGTTGCCCACGTCCGATTGGAATCATCGCATCAACAGCTTTGATACCCGTTTGTAACGGCTCATTTACTGGTTGACGGAAGATAACTCCTGGTGCTTTACGCTCGATTGGCATTTCGTATAATTCACCTTGAATTGGTCCTTTACCATCAATTGGCTGTCCTAATGTATCAACTACACGACCAACCATTCCTTCTCCAACTTTCACTGAAGCAATTTTTCCTAAACGTCGAACTGTGTCACCTTCACGCACACTTGAAGAACGACCTAGAATTACCGCTCCAACATTGTCTTCTTCTAAGTTCAATGCGATTCCTTGAACACCATCATTGAATTCAATTAATTCACCGTATTGAACACCATTCATTCCGTAAATACGAGCGATACCGTCTCCTACTTGAAGAACGGTTCCAACTTCTTGTAGCTCAGCCTCTGAACGAAAGCCCGATAGCTGTTCTCTAATGATTGCTGAAACTTCTGCTGGTTTAATATCTGCCATTTTGTTTTGTATTAATTGTGCTTATAATTATTTCGTTAATTCTTGTTTCATTCTAGCCAATTGACTTACAACTGATGCGTCGATTTGTTTGTCACCCATAGTAACAATGAAACCACCAATTAGACTTTCATCTATTAATTCAGTAATTTCTAAAGTACCAGTTACACTTGCATTGATCTTAGCTAAAATTGTTGCTTTTGTTGCTTCGTCTAATTTTCTTGCGCTAGTAATAGAAATAGGAATAATGCCTTTAAATTCTTTTACTTGAGAAATATATGACTGAGCGATTTCAGTAATCAAACGTTCTCTTCCGTTTTTAGTAATCAATGCTAAAAAAGAAAGGGTTAACGGTTCAAATTCTCCAAATAAACTGTTTAAAACAGCTACTTTTTTATCAAGATTGATGATTGGTGAATCTAAGAATACTTGAAATTCATTTGTTTCTTTAGCTGCTGCTAAAATACGAGACATATTAGATTCAATGCTTTCGAGTTTTTGTTGTTCGATTGCCAGTTCTAATAATGCTTTCGCGTATCTTGAAGCTGATTTCGTTGATTTCATATTGAAATTAATTCAAGTTAATGTCATTAGCAAATTTATCAGCCAATGCTTTTTGTTTGTCATCAGATGCTAATTCACCTCTAACAACTTTCTCAGCGATTTCTAAAGACAATGTTGCGATATGATTTTTCAATTCTTCCATTGCTGCTGCTTTCTCACTATTGATAGAAAGTCTTGCTGCTTCAACGATTTTATCTGCCTCTAATTTAGATTTAGATTTTGCAGCTTCAATCATTGTATTTCCAGCTTCTTTCGCCTCTTTCAAGATGTTATCTCTTTCAGCTCTTGCTTCTTTTAAGATTTTATCGTTCTCAGCTTGTAAAGCTTGCATTTCTGCACGTGTTTTATCAGCTAATTCTAACGCTTCTGTAATTTTTTGTTCTCTTGCATTTACAGCAGAAAGAATTGGTTTCCAAATAAACTTTGTAAGAACAAATAATAAACAACAAAATACCAATGCTGTCCAAAATAGTAATCCAAAATCTGGTAGTATTAAATCCATTGTGTCTTTTTTTAATTTTTATAAAACAAAAAAATCATGTTTTAACCAACCGTTAAAACATGATTTTTAAATTATTTCGCTCCTCCTAGTAGACCAACTACTACTCCGAATAGAGCAACACCTTCGATTAACGCTGCTGCGATAATCATAGCTGTTTGAATTTTTCCTGAAGCTTCTGGGTTACGAGCTATTCCTTCTACTGCAGAACCACCGATTCTACCGATTCCTAAACCTGCTCCTAACACTGCTAAACCTGCTCCAATTGCTGCTATACTTCCGTACATACTATATAGATTAAAAAATTACTAATTAATGATGCGCTTCTTCAACAGCTGCACCGATAAACAATGATGATAACATTGCAAACAAGAATGCTTGTAAGAATGCTACCAATAACTCCAAGACAGAGATAAACAATGCCATTGGAACTGACAATCCTCCCCAAGCAACATTTTTGTTAATGAAGATGATTGAAATTAACGCTAATACAATAATGTGTCCTGCTGTGATGTTCGCAAACAAACGAATCATTAAAGCAAATGGCTTTGTGATGATTCCAATCAATTCAATTGGCATCATGAAGAATTTCATTGGTACAGGTACTCCTGGCATCCAGAAAATGTGTCCCCAATAATTCTTGTTTCCTGAAAAAACTGTTACTATTAAAGTACAAAGAGCCAAGAAAAATGTTACTGTAATATTTCCAGTTAAGTTAGCTCCTCCTGGAAGGAAAGGAATCAAACCTAACATATTATTGAACCAAATGAAAAAGAAAATAGTCAACAAATAAGGAACGTATTTTTGATATTTATGGTGGTCAATATTTGCTTTGGCAATATCGTCACGAACCATAACAATTATTGGCTCTAAAAATTTTGCAACACCTTTTGGCGCAACGGCTCCATTTTTTTTGTAAAAACGAACAACACTTAATAAAATAATCAACGTTAAAAAAGTACCCATGAACAGAGAAAGCACGTTTTTAGTTATTGAGAAATCTAATGGTTTAGCATTGTGAGGGTGACCTTCTTTGAAGTGTAATTTACCTTCTTCTAATTTGTAGATTTTTTCGTGGCAAAGCGCATAATCTTTTGCAGCACCTTTACCTTTATTGAAATAAATGTATTCCTTTGAAGTTGCATCTAAAACTGAATCTTTAGCTCCGTGGTAAAAGTTGGAAGAAGAAAACACTTTAAGTCCATTGTCTATTAAAATAACTGGTAAATAAATGCTCGTTCCTCCATGTTCTGGACCAAAAAGGTGCCATTCATGAGCGTCTTTAATGTGGTGCATGATCATCTCACCAACATTGAATTCTTTTTCTTTTTTCACCTCTTCATTTTCAGCAAAAGAATAAGAAAAATTGAGCATGGTCACAATTACCAAAGCTACTATTTTGAATAAGTTTGAACGCATCATTTACTAATTTCTACTTTAGGTTTTCAAAATTTTGTGCAAAGGTAGTTAAACTTTATTAACAAACAATAATATTTTAACTTTTCATTATTCTCTTGGACACATTATCTTCTTCGCTTTTGTTATCTATGAAACTAAAAGAATTTGTGACAAAATTTTGTAACAAAAAAAGGTGAAAGAACCAACTTTCACCCTCTTATAATTTTGTGTTTTATTTATTTTAATCCTAAGAATGCTTTTGCTTGAGCGTCAGCAGGATCTAATGCGATTACTATTTCCCAGAAAGTTTTCGCTTTCACTAAATCTTTTGCTTCAGAACGAACATAATAGTCACCTAAGTATTTCGCAGATTCCATCACCATCGCTTTATTTGAAGGTGTTCCTCTGTCTTCTACTTTTACAATTTCAATCACTTTTTCATAAAAAGGTTGACATAACCATTTTTCATTTTTAGGATCTAATTGGAAACTAGAACGAGCTCTCCATAAGTAAGCTGGAGCATAATTTGGTGAAAGTTTTGCTACTCTTGCAAATGCACTGTCAGCTAAAGAATAGCTTTTTGGTCCAAA
This sequence comes from Chitinophaga pinensis, assembly GCA_943324565.2. Lineage (GTDB taxonomy): Bacteria > Bacteroidota > Bacteroidia > Flavobacteriales_D > Crocinitomicaceae > UBA952. The sequence continues at coordinate 12,140 of CALPMC020000074.1, forward strand.
ATAATAACATTTCCCTAAATCATATTCTTCTGCTGGACTAAGTTTATTTAGTGTTGCTTTAAAGTTATATGCTTCAATTGCTTTGTCATATTTTTTAGCTTTTGAATAAAGTTTAGCCAAATCACCAGCCAAATCTTTTGCAGCCACTTCACTTAATTTTGATGCGTTTTCATATTCAACAATAGCTAAAGAATCAGAACCTGATTTACTATAAAGTGCCCCTTTATTTTTATAATCAAGGTAAGTGATTTTTTCTTTAGGTGCAATTGCAAAAAACTTATCGCTAGCTTCTATACCTTTTTTGAAAGCATCAGTTTCTGTTGTACATTCTAAGTAAGAATAAGCCAACATTCTTTCTGTGTAGAAATTTGAAAAACCTCTTTGCTTTAGATTGTTTATTTCTGCTATTGCTTCACAATATTGTTTTCCAATAAACATTGAAGTTGCATATCTATATCTTGCTTCAGTAGTATTGTTTAATTCTAAGTAACGTTTCCAGTTTTCAATTGCTTTATTAGCCTGTTTGAATTGCATATTTAATTCTGCATTTTCTCTAAATGCTGGTGCGTAAGTTGAATCAACACCTTTCGCTTCTTTGTACTTTTCATTTGCTAATTCATAATTTCTAGCTCGTTGATACAATTTAGCTACACGAACAATTCCTCTTGGAGATTTTGGATTTATCTCTAAGACTTTATTGTAGTTTTTAATAGCAGCACTACCATTATCTGGTGTTTTTTCAAGTAAAGCATCACCTAATAAAAGAAAATTATCTTCATTTCTTGGGTCTTTTAAAATTGCATCATCCAATAATAAAATTGCTTCATCTAAATTTTTTGTTGGAGCTTCAATATAAATTTTAGCAATCCCACGATTTACTTCTGCATTTTTAATTTTATTCTTTTTTGTCAAAGTCTGAGCTTTCAAGAATTCTGCTTTTGCCGCAGCTTGATCTCCTTTTAACCACAATACTCTACCGTTACCGACAACAGACATTGGACTTAATTGGTCAACGGCATAACCTTTATTCCACATCAATTTAGCAGAATCTAATTCACCTTTTAGCAAATAATAATCGCCGAAATAAAAATAATTTTCACCATTGTTGGGTTCTTTTGCAACAAGACTGTTGAATTCATTGAATGCATCAGTGTATCTTTCATTGTCTGTTTTATGAATTGCATCTTGCAATGTTTGACCAAATGAAAGCGCACTAGTAAAAATTGTTAGTGCTATTGTACTTAAGAGTTTCATAATAATTAATTTTCTTTTTCTTTGTTTATCAATTCTCTTGCCAAAAATAGAAATCCTTTACATTTTGACAACATTCCTTTTAAGATATTTGACTTTTTTATGTGTTTCTTCTATTCTGTCGACATTTGTATCAATCTAACTGGAGCATTTGCTGGTACCAATTCTGATTTTTGAACTATTGTTTGACCTTTATCTCCTATCATGAAAAGCACAAAACCTGTGTTCAAACTAGATCTACTTCCTTTATTTATTAACCAAATATCCCTTGTCAAAGGATATTCTCGGGTGTAAATGTATCCTTGATAAGGTTTTAAATACTCACCTTTCTCCGTTTTTGATACACTCATTACTTTTATTCCATCCAAAAAATTAAGTGCTTCAAAATCTTCTTCATCTGAAATCCAATTTAATCCAATGACTCCAATTGCATTTTTGTTGTTTTTGACATATTTAATCACTTCCTTATTTGATTTAGCCGCGAATACATTTTTAGAAATGCTTTTTGTATTCGTTAAAGCAATGAGATAATTAAAATTAGCTGAGTATAAACGGTCAAACACCACATTAATTTCCTCTCCACTTGTTGACCATTTAGATCTTTTTGATGTTAAAATAGATTTAAGCTTATCTATTGTTATCAAAGTATCTTTATTATCTGGATGTATTATTAAAGCAACTGCATCAATTGCAACTTTATCGCTTCTTACCATTACTTGTTGCTTCTTTAGTTGTTTTTTCTCAGCATCCGTAAAATCTCTAGAAATACAAATAGTTTTAGTTTTATTATCGTAAAAATCCTTAATTATATCACTTTCACTCTTATAAATTGCTTTCACGTTGGCTTTAGGAAAAAGACTTTCAAAGGTATAAATACTTGTATCGAAAAGCGGTTTAAAAGATTCTTCGACAAGGATTACAACCTCTCCTCTTCCGTGAGCATTTTTCTGGTAAGCTAATGGATTTTCATGGTCTTCACATGCAACAAGTAGAAGTAAACTAAAAAGTAATACTGATTTTAATAAAGTTGACATATTATTCTGATTTATTAGATTTAACTTCCAAGTATAGTCGATATGCTCTGTATGCCGAATAGGATACTAAAACAGCCTCAAGTGTTGTTCTTTTCCAACCATATAGCGTATCCATTAGGTCAGTAAATGCAAGATATCCAGCAAGTACCAAGGCCATTACAATCATAAAAGCACTCAAAATATAAGTTATTGCATTTAATTTCATATGTGTTTAATTGTTTTTTTAATGGTCATATGGAATCGCCAATTAAATTCATCCGCCGTGGCGGATTGCTTGTGACGAATCTCGTTATGGCTTATTTCATAACAAAATTTAAAAAATCCCCGCAAGGTAGTAATCTTTCGGGGATGATTGGTATTGCTTTTTAAAGAATCAATTCAAAGTTACGTTTATTGGAATCGTATGCCATGCTCTTACTACTCGACCATTAATTCTTGCTGGTTTCCAATTTTGCATACGTTGAATGACTTTGATTGCTGCTTTATCGCAATCATTACTTAAACTTTGGATTACAGAAACATTGCTTACTTGTCCATCCTTTTCTACCACAAATCTCAAGACAACTCTTCCTCCAGTCCCTTCTTCCAATATAGAATTTGGGATCACATAGTTTTCTTGAATAAACTTCATCATACCCGGATATCCACCAGGAAACATTGCTTCCTCATCTACTAAAAAAGTTGGTTCATCATTCGGGATTTCAATCGTTTCTGGAATTTTCTCAGTATCAATTATTGTAGGGTTAAAAATTTCAGGATTACCAATTTGTGTTTTCTCACCTGCATTTACTGTCTCTAACTCCTTTTGTGTTGGCAAAGAATCTTCTACATTATCGTTTTCTGCAATAGGTGGAATAAACTGCGTTGTATTAAACTTTGGTGTTGGTGGCGACGGAGAAGTCGGCAACGGAACAATTTCGTCCTTCTTAATTGGCGGAGTATGAATTGGAGTTATTGTTTCATCCGTAGGTAGCTTTTTGACATTGTCTTTATCATTTCTATTAACCAAATTGAAAGCTCCATAAACGGCACCTAAAGAAATAATTAAACCGAATAAGATAAACATCATGTTCCTATCATAGTTTTTCCTTAGAGTATAAGCACCATAGTTTTTATTTCTGTTTTCAAAAACAACTTCATTCCGAATTGTTGATGAAACTCTTTGCCAAGATCTTTCTGAAAAGAATTCATAAAGAGAAATTACTGTAACAAAGATGATAACACTGATAATTACTGTCATATTATTTGTTTTAAAGGTTACACACGGATTTTGAAACAGTCGAAAAACAACACAGTAGTTTTAACCAAATTAAATGATTTAGAAATGTTTCAAATGATTTTTGAAGGTGTCTTAAAATTCGTTTTTATCGAATCAAA
>CALPMC020000075.1 GCA_943324565.2 Chitinophaga pinensis
AAAATTAAATAGCTTTACCCAAACAGCAGCATCGGATGTGAAGTCAGCTATCGAGAAAATGAAAGGTGAAGGAATGGAAAAATTGATTCTTGACCTGCGTGGAAATGGTGGTGGATTGTTGATTGAAGCGGTGAAAATCGTGAATTTCTTTGTGCCTCAAAACACAGTTGTTGTAACCACTAAAGGTCGTGTGAAAGAAGAAAATCGCGTGTACAAAACCTTGGAAGAGCCAATTGCTGAAAACATTAAATTAGTAGTTCTAATTGATGATGGTTCTGCTTCTGCGAGTGAAATTGTTGCTGGAAGTTTACAAGACTTAGATCGCGCTGTGGTTATTGGTCAAACGAGTTACGGAAAGGGATTGGTACAAAGAACGTATGATTTGAAATACGGTTCGAAGGTAAAAATCACAATTGCAAAATACTATACTCCATCAGGGAGATGCGTGCAGCGATTGGAATATTACGACAAAGAAAATGGAAGTAAACCAAAAGAAGTTCCAGACTCCTTATTGAAAACATTCCAAACAAAAGGCGGACGAAAAGTAATTGACGGAAGAGGAATTGAGCCTGATATTGCAACCGAATTAGAAGATTTAAGTCGTTTAGCAGGAATGTTGTTGACAGGAAATCACATTTTTAATTTTGCTACCGATTATGCAATAAAAAACAAAACAATTGCAGAAGCTGGAACTTTCAAACTATCGGATGCAGAATTTAATGAATTCAAAGCTTACGTTTTAGCTCAAGATTTCAAGTACAATACAGCATCAGAAGAAATGCTGAAGAAAGTGAAAGAAACAGCAGAAAAAGAAGGTTATTTCGAAGATGTAAAGTCGGAATACGATCAAATGCTGACAAAATTAACGCCTTCAAAGGAAAGAGATTTAGACAAATTCAAAACTGAAATTTCTGAAATGTTGGAAAACGAAATCGTATCGCGCTATTATTTCCAAAAAGGACGCACCATTGATTCTTTCCGCTACGACCGAGCGCTTAATAAAGCGAAAAGTGTGTTGATGAGCGATTCAGAGTATAATGGAGTTTTGAAGAAGTAACTTAACGCTTCAACGCCTCTTCCACCCAAGCTTTTCCCCAATTCTCATACTCTTCAGCTGACCATAATTCTGGGTAGAAAATGCGTTTTTGGAATCTTGGAGGTAAGTATTTTTGCCAGTTTGTTCCGCCTGTAGCAGCAATATCACTCGTGTCTTTCGCTAAATATCTCACAGCAGATTTATAATGAGCTAAAGGCCAATTGACGTTAACATTTGTATCGTTTATACGCAAAGCTTTTTTGACTTCTGGTTTTTCTTGGTCTTCTTTACTCAATCGTAAATAAGTTTGCCACAAGTTTTTATCCCTACATTTTTCGCCTAAAGCAATGAAAGAATCTTTATACTTTTCTTCAAATTGAATTAAAGTTAATGTCTTTTTTCCTGTCTCAATATCCGTTGCCCCAGCTTTCCAATAAATATGCCCAAACATTGCGTCTATTGCATCACTAACCTTGAAATTAGCTCTTTCATCTTTTGCTACAAGGTTTATAAAGTCGGTGCTGAAAATCTCAATGTTCCGATATTGTGCTGATTGAAAGCCACTTGCAGGAAGCAATGACATTCTGAATTTTAAAAATTGATCGCGGTCCATTCCTTGAATCATAATTTCAAAACTTTTAATTAAAGCTTCAAAATAGCGGTTGATTCTAGAAACTCTTTCTACAAAAAATTTAGCATCAATATTTTCTTTATTTCCAATTTGTTCAAACTCAAGAAGGGCCAATTTAAAATATAATTCGGTGATTTGGTGGTACATAATAAACACCATTTCATCAGGAATTTTAGTTTTAGGTTTTTGTAAACTCAACAAAGTTTCAAGTTCGATATAGTCCCAATAAGTAGTAACATCAGCGTATAATAATCCATCTAAATAAGAAAGTAAATCTTGACCTAAAGCTCCATATTTTTCATTGAGCAATTCGAGACGTTGTTTGATTTCAGGAGTGATTTCCATTGTATTGAGTTTAACGTATGATAACTTATTCGAAATTACATATTTTTCAGCTTTGAATATCTTTGAGCAAATAATAAAATGATAAATTACAACCCAAAAAACTGGATTACGCTCATCTTTTCGTTTGATAAAAGCGACATATTTAGAATGTTATGGAAAGAAATAATCTATATTGGCTTGCTTTCCTCTTTAATTACATTTCTTATATATAATGCAAAACCAGAACATAAAATTGTAGTTGCAAAAAATGAACTTGGAAATGATTACCTGGAAGAATCTCCGTAAATTGTCGAAGTGTCTTATATGAATTTTTTAGAAAAAACACTCAAGTATTTCAATCAAAATAAACAGAAAGAAGCGCTTCAACGATTTGAGCTTATTTTGGAAACATACCCTGACGATGTAAATGCTCTTTTTTATAGTGCGCTTTGTTTATATAACTTGAATCAATTTCAATTATGTGAGCAACGATTGATGAATTTGCAGAATGCTCGCTTTACCAATTTCGATGAAGAAATGAATTGGTACTTACTTCTAACTTATCGGGCACAAAACAAAACAGATGCTTTTCAAAAAATGAAAGAGCAGATTATTGCACGAAAAGGATTCTATTCTAAACAAGCCGAAAAACTTTAATTAGATCAACCTCACTTGATTTGACGTTTTTATAAATACTATCTTTACTTGGTAATATAAGTATTCTATGAAACTCTCCAAGTTATTTTCAATTTCTATTCTTCTAGTTTCTAATTCATTTTTCGCTCAACAACCAATTTACGTTGAAGGAGAAGCTCAAGGAACAACTTATCACATTACTTATTTCGATTCAAAAAACAGGGATTTCTATTATGAAATTGATAGTTTACTGTATGCTTTTGAGGAATCTGTTTCGACTTATCGACCAAATTCGATTATTTCAAGAATCAATAGAAACGAAAAAGATGTAGAAGTTGACCTTTATTTTACCACCTGCTTCAAAAAAGCGAAAGAAATTTGGAAAAGCACAGATGGTGCCTTCGATCCAACTGTTTACCCAATAGTGAATGCTTGGGGATGGGGTCCAGGAAAAAAGGAAAAAATTGAAAAAGAAAAAATTGATAGCATTTTAAAATTCGTTGGGTTGAACTTAATTGAATTAAAAGGAAATAAAATTATTAAGAAAGATCCTCGTGTAGCTTTAGATTTCAATGCTTTTGCACAAGGATATTCCGTTGATGTAGTAGCTGATTTCCTAAACTCAAAAAACATAACTTCATATATTGTAGAAATCGGAGGGGAAGTTTATGCAAAAGGAAAACAATTGGACGGTTCAGACTGGTTGATTGGAATTGAACAACCTTATGACAATAAAGTTTCTGGTAATCCGTTGAAGGCAATTGTGAAATTAGATGGAAAAGCAATCGCAACTTCAGGAAATTACAGACGCTTTGTAGTTGAAAATGGTGTAAAATACAATCATCACATTGATCCAAAAACTGGATATCCTTCGAAAAATAATTTGTTAAGCGCTTCCATTTTTTCTAATGCGGCAATTACCTCTGATGCCACAGCAACGGGTATTTTAGTAATGGGGTTGAAAAAGGCAAAAAAATACTTAGCAAAACACAAAGAAATCGAGGCATACATAATTTATTCTGATGAAAAAGGGAATTACCAAGTGTATCAAACACCAGGATTAAAAACATTTATTTACTCTGAAGAATAATTTAAAGCAAAAAAAAGGCGCCTAATTAGACGCCTTAGAAATATTTCTTTTTAAATCTTATTTTTCTAAAACAACTTTTTGTTGAGAAGAATGATCACCATCAACAACGTTAATAAAATAAACTCCATTTGAGAATTGAGACAAATTGATTGCTTTTGAAGTTGCATTTGCATCAACTGTTGAATGGAAAATAACAGTTCCAGCAGCGTCAATTACACTGATTTCATTTGCTTTTGCAAATTCTACATTAAAGATACCATCAGCACTAGGGTTAGGGTAGATTTTAACACCAGTATTAACGGAGTTTTCTTCAACACCAGCTCCAGCTGGATTCCAAGATAAAGAAAGACCTGTTAAATTTGCATCTGCTGCTGGAGATTGAACATCTGCAGCTGGACCTTTCGTAAAAGTAATTGAACGAGTAGCAGCACCACCAGTTCCATGATTCCAAGTTCTTTCGATTGTTACTTTATAAGTACCGTCTGGAACTAAATTTCCTGAAGCGTCTTTTCCATCCCAAGTGAATGTTTTTGTAACTGCTCCTGAAAGTGTCGCACCAGTTGTTGCTCCTACTTTATTACAAGCTGTAGCCAAACAATTGCTTGCTGACCCACCTGAATTAACCGCATAAGTAGGTAAATGGTCTTGTGTTCCACCACCTGAACCTGCATATCTAAAATATGTTTTCACAAAAGATCCTGTACTAGTTTGAATCCAAACAGCCAAAGCATTTTTTGTTCCTGAATATCCAGAATGAGCAATAGTTGTAAAATTGAACGTTAAAGATCCGCTAGTTTGAGCGATGGAAGAAGCAGAAATGCATATTGCAAGTACTAGTCCCGATAATTTAAATAGATTTTTTTTCATAGTTTTAGTTTAATTAGAGAGCGTAAATTTAAAAAAATATTTCCAAAACAAATAATCACAAAAAAGCCGTGAAGATAATCTCCACGGCTTCAATCTATTTGGAATTAATTAAGTTTAATTCTTATTTTTTGATTTGAATGCGTTTGATAGCTTCAACGCCATCACCCATCATTTTTAGGTTGTAAATACCACCTACTTGTTCATTGAAATCTAAAACTGTTTTATTTCCCTTCAATTCCCAAGTTCCGACTGTTTTACCATTTAAGTCAATCAATTGAACTGAAGTAAATTTACTCATTTTATCACCTTCAATAGTTACAATTCCAGTAGTTGGGTTTGGATAAATATGAATAGATTCTAATTCTGTTTCATTAATTCCAGCACATGCATCAACTACAATTGTTGAAGTTGTTTGGTTCGTACAACCATTTTGAGTTACATAATAAGTTATCGTAATTGTACCTGCTCCTGCAGCTGCTGGACTAAAGTTATTGTTAGTTACTCCATTTCCTGCATACGTTCCACCTGCTGGACTTCCACCTGATAGAGCAAAACTTGGTGCATTCACACAAACATTATTAAATGTTCCTAATATAACTGTTGGAACTGGATTTGCTGTAATTGTGAATGTAGTTGGATTTCCTAAACAACCATTTAAATATGCACTTACTGAAATGGTAGAAGTTCCTGCTGCAGTTGGTGTAAAAGCTGCAATATTTCCAGTACCATTTGCTCCTAAACCTGTTGAAGTGTTGTCGTTTGTCCAAGCGAATGTTGCACCGTTTGTACCTGTGAATGTTACAGCATTTGAAGGAAAACCAACACAAGCCGTTGAATTACTTGGATTAGTTACAGTTGGTAATGCATCAATTGTTGCAAGTACTGGAACTCTTGATGTTGTGCAACTTCCAGAAACTACTTCAACATAATAAGTTGTATTTGAAGTAATAGTTGGAGTTGTGAAACTTGTACCTGTTCCTAAAGCTGAACCACCTGTCGCAGCAGCGTACCAAGAAATTGTTCCTGCAGATGTTGTTGCGCCTAATGTTACTGTTCCTGCACCACAATGATTTCCTGGAGTTGTTGTAACTGTTGGCCCTGGATTTACTGTTGCTAATACAGCAGTTCTTGAAGCAGTTGTACAACCATTGGCAGTTGAAGAAACATAATAAGTTGTATTTGCAGTAAGTGTTGGAGTTGTAAATGTTGTCCCTGTTGCTAAAGCTGTTCCGCCAGTTGCAGCTGCAAACCAAGAAATTGTTCCTGTAGACGCTGTAGCTCCTAATGTAACAGTTCCATCTCCACATCGTGTTGCTGGAGTTGTATTTGTAATTGTCGGAACTGCATTCACAACTATATTGTGAGATACAGGACTACTACTTCCTGTGCTATTAGTTGCAGTTAATGAAACAGAATACGTACCTGCAGTTGCAAAAGTCACAGTTGGATTTTGTGCTGTACTTGTTGCTGGTGTTCCTCCCTGAATTGTCCATGCGTAAGATGTTGGAGCTCCGGTTGATGTGCTTGTAAATGTCACTGTTTGATCTGCACAAACAGATGTTGCTGATTGCGTAAAGCTTGCTGTTGGAGCGACTGCTGCTGGTATCCATTGTAAAGAAATACCTGAAAAATTTGCATCCGTCGTTGGTGTTTGAATGTCTGAATTTGGACCTTTTGTAAAGGTAAAAGAACGAACAACTGTTCCTGTTGTTCCATGATTCCATGTTTGTTCAATTGTAACTTTATAACTTCCATCTGGAACTAAAGCACCAACAACAGCGGTCGCATCAGTACCATCCCAGGTAAATGAACGCGCTGCAAAACTTGATAACGATGCACCAGTCGTTGCTCCAACTTTATTACAACTATTTGATGCAGCATTTCCTCCTGGACAACTTGCATTTGCAGCCCAAGTTGGTAAATGGTCATTTGTTCCATTTGCAACATAACGCAATCTTGATTTTGTAAAAGTTCCTGTACTCGATTGAATCCAAACAGCCAAAACATGCTGTCCTGTACTCTGATAAGTTTGATTGGTTGCTTTTGACACTTCGGTAAAATTGAAGGTCAATGTTCCTGCTGTCTGAGCAAAAACAGAGCTAGTAAGAATAATTCCCACAAAAGCACTTGTAATTTTCATAATTCTCTTTTTCATAGTTTTGAGATGTTAGTTAAACTTTTGTAGGTAGTCTAAACTTTATTTGCAATGTTTTACCCAAGTAAAATTCTCAACATTTTTTGATAGTTGTTTGTATTTTGAGAAATCATCACAGGCATTTTCGTTTATTTTTAATTTGTATTCTGCACGTTTTAAATAATAAAATGGATTTGTAGCATCTAATTCAATTGCTTTTTGATAAAAATCCAAAGCAGCTGTTTTATTTCCTTGTGCTTGTTTCAATCGTGCAATTTGATAGAAAGTAAAGGTGTTTCTAACATACATTTTTATATTTTTATCGAAAAATTTAGACGCTTCATCTGTATGATTTAAATATAAATTCAACATTCCCAATTCCAAGTAAGAAACATTATTTGGATTTTCATTATTTAGTTGCTTCAGTGCTTTGTCATAGTCCGAAAGCTTATGTTTCATCTTGGGAGTAAACAAATATTCCACTTCAAACTCAGGATTAATGCTGATTGCTTTTAAATAGTCATCAATTGCACCTTTGAAATCGTGTTTTTCAGCTTTCAACCAACCACGGAAATAATAAGCTTTGGCAAATGTGGAATCAGATGAAATTGCTTTGTTGATGTTTAATGAAGCTTCTTTGTATTTTTTTTGCTTTAAAAGTAAAATCGCTTTTTCAGTATAAGATCGCTCGTGATTCGGATTTGCTTTAAATGCATTTGAAAAATCAATCAATGCACCATCAATATCTTTAGCATCAACTTTATTGAGACCTCTAAAATAATGCGCATCAGCATTTCCAATTTCTAATTCAATTACTTTGGAGTAGTCTTTATTTGCTTCAATATCATTTCCAAGTTTATCTTGAACAATTCCTCTAAGAAAATAACTGTCAATTGAATTTGAATCAACTGCAATTTGTTTGGTGAAATCGTCTATTGCTCCGTCAAAATCAAACGCATATTCTTTCATCATTCCACGGTCAAAATAGGCCATGGGATCATTTGGAAAATATTTGATAACTTCAGAAAAATAATGAATTGCTCCTGGTAAATCGTTTTCATTGTAGCGTTCTACAGCCTTTGCATTTAGTTCATCTTTCGTCAATTGAGAAAAACTACAAAAAGCAAAAATTACCGTAAATAAACTAATGAGAATCTTTTTCATTCAAAACAAGAATAAACTTGCGATTAATTATTTAGTTTTCCTTGGTTAATCCAGCATGATACTTTCTGAATAACAGAATCAGGAAGCGCTGGTCCGCCTTGAGGCATTAAACTTGGGGTTCCGTGTAAAGAAGCTAAAGACGCATCTGCATTTGCAGAAATTGTAGCATAATCCTCTAAAGTTGGTTGTGTATTTCCAGCACTGTGGCAACTTACACAATTGTCTTGAAAAATAGGTAAGACTTCAGCGTTGAAAGAAACAGTAGTTGGGCAATCAGCAGCAACAACTGGAACTTTGTCTTTTGCACAACTAACGATAGACAATGCTAAAACAGATATAAATAAATATTTCATTAGAGATTTTTTTTAATGATAAATGGAGACAAGCTCAAAAAAATTAAGGGAAAGAAAAAATGTAATGGAATTGCAAAACCTGGAAATAATTCTGGAAATTCAACGCCATCAATGAACTTTAATATGGGTAGAAGAATGCTCGCAAACGAAAGCAAAGCAAACTTCAAGTTAAAAAATAATGTTCCGTATTTTGGGAACAATCTGTCAAAAACAAACAATGCACCTCCTGCTATTAATCCAAGTGAAAAATAAGTAGCGATGATTTTCCAAATTGGTAAAATAACTGAAAAATCGAACATATACTTATAATATACAAAGGCATAAATCCCACCAATTACTGATGAAACTATGCCTGAGATAATACCTAAATTAAAATAGGAGTTGAACATGCTTATTTTTTGTCAGCAGGAACAACGTAATTGATTTTCAAAACGTCTGATACTGAATCACTTTTGTGACCCACTTTAAAATCCAATCTTGCTACGCTGAATGTTCCTTTGAAAGTCAATTTGTTTCCAGAAGAAGTTACAGCTGCAGGAATAGAAACTGATTTTGTAACACCTTTAATTGTCAAATCACCAGTGATAACGTAATCGTTTCCTTTTTTCTCAACTTTTGTTGATTTAAATTTGATTTGTGGGTGTTTCTTCGCATCAAACCATTCTTCTGTTTGCGCTTTTTTGTTCATCATTCCGTTTCCAGTATTGATTGAACTTACTTCAATTTTCAAATTAAATTTAGAAGCATCCAAGTTTTTTTCATCAAAATCGATGTCTCCACTCATTTCTTTAAATGAACCTGAAGGATCTTTACTTTTAAAATCAATAGAATGACCGCTTCCAACTACATAATGGTCAGAAGGAATTAATGCTACAGATGTTGACAATGCCAAAAATGCTGCATAAACGAAATAAATTACTGTTTTTTTCATGGTTGTTTTTTATTATTTATTATTTCTCAAAAGCGAATTTTCTTCCTACACAAAAACCAAACCTAAATTGTCCTTTCGTCCAACTTTGAGTAGTATAAGGAATAAATTGTGTTTCACCCAAACCTCCTGAATTTGTGAAGTTAATCGTGAAATTATGTCCAAATGTGAACCATTCTAATGCAATTCCTAAACTGTTTTTGTAAATGCTATTCGGACGATATTGATCGTGGAAAGCATAATAATACTCACCAATCAAAGCGAAACGATCTGTCAATTTAACCCGAACTGCGCCACCCATTGCAAATAAACTATTTTGGTCATTTGCTGCCACATAATTTCTGTGTACATAAGTTGGCATGACCGCAACAGAAACATGATCTCCAAAATGTTTGGCAATATTTACTTGCGCAAAATATGCCATTCTATGTGATACCTTAGGGAAATAACTTACTTGCGATTCATCCGTTGAAGCTTTCATGTAAGTAAAAGTTGAACCCGCGATAACCGCCATTGAAACAGGCATTTCACCTTTTTTCTGTGTTAAGACACGGTATTTAACAAATCCGTCTAACAGTGAACGGTAAGGCGCTCCAGTTCCTTTTGAACGACCAAAACCAAGCATTAGTTTGTCAGTTACACCATATTCCATGGCAATACGCATGTCAGACAATACGTCGAAACCAAACATATTTTGGTAACCACCATTGGTACCTGCAACATCACCAAAGCGGTGCTCGATACGCATTTCGAAAAAGCCTTTGCCTAATGTTTCAACGGAATGCCCATTAATAATTCGGCTTCCTGAAAATGTTTTTGGTTCTTCTTCTTCATACGTTTCTTCAGTGGAGAGAGAATCCTGAGAAAATGAGGTGTTTAAAGCGAGAGAACTTACTAAAATAAGAAGATAATTTTTGAAGAGTTTCATACGTTTTTTTTGACAAAATTAGTTAAGGCCATACTTTGACAGCGATTAGAATGTTAAAGTTGCTTAACCTTCGCTTATTTATAATAGATTTGAATAAGAAAAAAGAACATTTTATATGAATACATTCGAGTTGAAATTACTAAATATTGGGCTTTCTTGGTCTATTTCTAAATTTGTACCGTTCTTATTATCACTACTTTTAGGTGTTTCTGTTTACTATATTTTTCGAACAAAAAAATCAAGTTTAAAGGTCTCAATTACCTGAAAAATTTCTTGCTTATTTTATTACCTTTTTCAATTTATTTTGCCTTCTACCCTATTTACGAAGGAGACATATACAAACGTTGGGTTTCAAATGATACGAAATACAATTTTCCTTTGAAGAAAACTCTGAACATTTTTGTTTTGCCGGAATGTCCGTTTTGTTTAGAAACAATTCCAACTATAAAGTTGCTACAAAAACGCAATCCAAAAATGAAAATAAATTACATCATTATGTCGACGAAAAATGCACGACCTTATGGAATTGCACTAAAAATCCCAAATAAATGCAACATTCATTTTGAAATGGATGCAGTGAAATCAGGACAAATTACCCACGGAAGCTTTCCATGTTTTGTTTTAACGAAGAACAAAAGAATCGTAAAAGTTTAGCGAACAGAACATTTTGGAACAAAAGCACTGGATGAAATCGAATCTTACTTTTAGTCTATGTTTTTTTTGTTTCAAAAAAAAGAGCCGAATTTCTCCGACCCAATTATTAATTATAAAAAGTTAAAATCTTACTCTTTAATAATTTGCTGCACTGCAATTACTTTTGATTTTTCATCTAGCAATTGAACTAAATAAGTTCCTTTTTGCAAAGAAGCGATAGTGATTGTTTTTCCTGCATTTTCAGTTTTAACGATACGACCTTGCATGTCGCGAATTTCAATTTTAGAGTACACTAAATTCGTTTGAATTTCAAAACTTGATTGCGTTGGGTTGGGATACAAGCTAACATTACCTTGAACCGATAATTCATTCATTCCAGCGGTAGAAACAGTTAACACAGCAATATCAGAAGTGTCAACACAACCTGCATTATTTACGATGCAACGAAATTGTTGGTTGTTATTGGAAATACTTGCATTTGAAACAACAAGTGTGTCATTATTAGCACCGCTGTATTGACCTGCATTACTCAAATTTTGAAAACCTAATCCCAAATCAGTTTGCCATTGAAACGAAGTTCCTGAAGTTGCATTTACAACAAATTGGGCAGAAGTTGTTGGGTTAACTGTTTGGTTTGTTGGTTGTGATGTAATCATTGAGGCCGAACAACCGTTGTATAAGTTAGTTATTTCTTCTTGTGTTAAAGCGTGGTTCCAGATACCGATGTCGTCTATATTGCCTTCAAAAAAGAATGTATTTGAGCAGGCTCCATTAGGGTACATCCCAAAATGTAATGGTTCAATTGTATTCGTTGCCATTCCTATGCCATTATTAAATAATCCACTGAATATTGACGTTCCATCTAAATAATAAATTACACCTGTTTGATCCACGGAATAGGTTAGGTTATGCCAAGTATTATCATTAATAAGCGTACTTGATGATATCGGGTCATAACTAAGATAATTAGATGAAACATTGCTATTACTTCCGCAATAATAAACTGAAGCTTGGCCGTTTCTTAAATGCAATGAGTAACCATTATATGAAAAACAAGGATATTTATTTACTATTGGTGCAATTTCTGAAGAGCTTGAAGTTTTGAACCATGCAGAAATCGTAATAGGCAATGTATTGAGTTGGTTTGAACTAGGTATTGAAATTTCATTGCTAATTCCATCAAAACTAAACGCCTTATTTGCTACTCCATTTCGATCCGTCGTCAATATCGCTCCATTTACAGTCCCATTATTTCCATTTCCACTTTCGTCATTCGCATTACCGTTAAATGGCCACCAACCAACTAATCCATTTGAAGGGACATAACTTGGTACTTGTGAAAACACTTTTCCACACATAAAAACACTTGCACCCATACAGAGCGCCAAAACTTTACATTTTAAATTTTTCATTTTAAATTTAAATTAGTTTCACTCGCCCCACAGTGAGTTGATACAAAAAAAGAAGCGTGGGACAGTTGCTGAAATGCTTGTAGAAGTGGGAGACGAAGCCCAAAGAACAAAGCAAAGCAACGCCCACGCCTTGGCATGAGCGTTTTACTTTAACTTCCCTGTTCTTTAGAAATTTCGTCTTTTCTTCTACGGGTTGTTTAGCAAACGCTAATTTTTTAATTCCAATAAATTTCCCCTTTGGGATAGAACAAATGTAAAAATAATTTACGGTAGTTGAAAACTACTTTTTCCCGCTTTTGACGAGGAAATGTAGGTGATGTTAAACAGGTTGAAATAGTTTTCGCAAGTCTAGATATCTGTTATTCCCGTATTCCCTCCCTCGGAATGGCTTTCTGTTATAGGGCAAGATTTAGAAAATTAAATTTGCAAACCGTAAACCGCTAATCTGAGATTTTTTAATTTGCAAATCATGCAGAGCTTATCTAATAATATCCTAAATTTGAATAATGGATGTAGATTTTAAAAATAGTTTGTCTAAATCGCTTTTTTGGGATGTGAATATTAAAGATATTGACCCTGAAATTCATTCACTTTTTATCGCAGAACGAGTACTTACAAGAGGTACTTTAGATGATTTTAGAACCATAAAACACTATTATGGAGTAGAAAAATTAAAATCAATCATTGTAGAAATTAAAAATTTAGATGAAAGAACATTGAGTTTCTGTTCTGTCTATTTTTCAATACCAAAATCAAAATTCAGATGTTACAACTTCAAACAGTCAAACCAAACACACTGGAATTATTAAGATCCTTTATGCAGAAAGAATATTTGAATTCTTTTGTGTTGGTTGGCGGAACTGCTTTAGCATTGCAGATGGGAAATAGAGAATCCATTGATTTAGATTTGTTTTCAACCGATGATTTCTCCTCAAATGAAATTTTATCCTCTTTATTGAATGATTATCAAATTATAGTAAATAATCAACTTACACAAACACTCATTTCAACAATCAATCAAGTTAAAGTTGATTTCATCAAGTTTCATTATCCATTTATCAGACCTTTTGTTATCATCGAAAATGTTAGAATGGCTTCCATTGAGGATATTGCTGCGATGAAATTAGATGCAATAACTGGTAGAGGAAGCAAAAAAGACTTTTATGATTTGTTTTTCCTGTTACAACACTATTCAATTGACGAATTGTTTTCTTTTTACTCAGAAAAATATCCACATCAAGCCACTTTTCACGTAATTAGAAGCTTATCTTATTTTGAAGATGCAGAAATACAGCCAAACCCAATTGTATTTGATAAAACTATTACTTGGGAAATAGTGAAGCAAAAAATAATCTCAACAATTCAAGGGTTTTAATTGAATCATTGACAGAAATCTACTTTCTTCTTCTATTCTCCAACCAACTAGGAATTTGCTTTTCCGTTTTCGTTTTTTCTTCCCCTAACAGTTTCTCGATCAAATCTGGACGTTTTGCTTTTTCCAATCGCTGTTTAATCCAAGCTTGATTTTCGCGTTTGTACCAGAAAAAGAAACGATTTTGATTCAATTTTTCTTCTTTAGTTTTTACCGTTTTAACTGGTTTCAAGGTGTAAGGATGAACCCCTGTGTAATAAATTACTTCTGCAACCGTCATTGGTGTGGGTGTGAAATCTTGCACTTGTTCCAATTGGAAACCCATGTCTTTTGTTTCTGCAGCCAAATTCGCCATGTCTTCTTCCTCACAACCAGGATGAGATGAAATGAAATAAGGTATCAATTGCTGTTTCAACCCATGTTTTTCAGAGATTTTGTCGTATTTCTCTTTGAACTTATGGAAATATTTGAACGATGGCTTGCGCATCACACGTAAGGTTGCATCAGAGGTATGTTCCGGTGCCACTTTCAATCTTCCACTTACGTGACGTAAAATAACTTGCTCAATGTATTCGTCGTGGTTACCGTCTTCGTTGTTTTTATTGAAATCATCCACCAATAAATCGTAGCGAATACCAGAGCCAACAAACGCTTTTTTAACTTTCGGATTGGCGTCTACTTTGCGGTACAATTCAGTTAAAGGTTTGTGAGACGTATCCAAATTGCTACAAATCACAGGGTGAATGCAACTCGGAGAAGTACAACGCGCACAAATCGCTTCGTCCTTTCCTTTCATTTTGTACATGTTCGCCGAAGGACCACCTAAATCAGAAATATAACCTCTAAATTCTGGATGATTTACCACTTCTTCTACTTCTGCTAAAATCGATTTTTCACTTCTTGAAGCAATGAATTTTCCTTGATGCGCTGAGATTGTACAAAAACTACAACCACCAAAACAGCCGCGGTGCATGTTGATGGAAAACTTAATCATATCATATGCTGGAATCGCACCACGCTTTTTGTATTTCGGATGTGGCATACGTGTATAAGGCAAATCAAAGGATTTATCAACCTCGTTTTCCGTCATCGTTTTATATGGTGGATTGATAACTAACGTTTCATTTCCAACGTGTTGAATAATGCGGTTCGCTTCCCATTTATTGGATTCAACTTCCACAATTTTGAAGTTGGCAGCATATTTAATTTTATCTTGTAAACAGTCTTCGTGACTTGCTAATTCAACCGTTTCCCAGTTTTTATTTTTGGGTAAGTCTAATTCTCTTTCTTGCAAAAAAGCAACTTGTTTTAAGGTTTTAGCTTGATTGAATGGAACACCTTTTTTCAATAATCGCAACAATTCGCGTAAGGGTTGTTCGCCCATTCCATACACCAATAAATCGGCTCTTGAATCCACTAAAATAGATGGCATCAATTGGTCTTTCCAGTAATCGTAATGCGTTACACGACGCAATGAAGATTCGATGCCACCTAAAAGTACAGGCACATCGGGATATAAATCTTTTAAAATATTGCTGTAAACAATCGAAGCATAATCGGGACGAAATCCTGCTTCACCTCCAGGCGTATATGCATCTGTGGAGCGCAAACGTTTATTCGCAGTGTAATGATTCACCATCGAATCCATGCAACCAGCAGTTACGCCAAAAAACAAACGCGGTTTTCCTAATTTTTTGAAATCGCGCAAATCATCTTTCCAGTTAGGTTGCGCCACAATTCCGATTCGTAAACCTTCGTCTTCAATGATGCGACCAATCACCGCCGTTCCGAATGCAGGATGATCAACGTAGGCATCACCAGAGATTAAAATCACATCAAATTCTTCCCAGCTTCGTTTTTCTGCCTCTTTTAAAGACATAGGTAGCCAGTCGGATAGTGGTCGTTCGTTATTCATGGTACAAAATTACGGATAGATAATAAGATTGAAGGAGTTAAAAAGGTTTACAACCACTTTAAGACAATTAAGGTAAGAGATTTGTTTTAATTATTAGAAAAGTATAGAACACCATAAAAATGAATACATAATTATACAACAGTTCATAAATATTTTTTTTGAGTGTCCGCTTTCATACCAGTAAACCTGATGCTGTTGCTAAAACCAACCTGTCAAAAAGTCGATGACCAAAATATCTCCTATTAATTTTGTAACAAAACTCGTCTAAGTAATTTTGTAAGTATTTGAGTTTTACCATGTG
>CALPMC020000076.1 GCA_943324565.2 Chitinophaga pinensis
AACACTTTCCATGCTTTTAATCGATCACTTGTAACATAGTCGGGAAAAGTCTGTAACCATTGATTTTCTTGCTGATTTCCCAATAAAAAAAGCAGTTCCTCGCGAATTACTTGAAAATTCTCTTCCAAAATTGTCAAAGCTGGAAAATTGGCTTTGTCGTAAAAATAAGCTGGATTTTGAGGTGTTTTATCCGACATTTGTTTGAAATTTGTACCTAAAATTAGGATTTAGAACTGAAAAAAGGTAGTTTTAGTAAAAATTTGTTCACGTGAAAAAACTTTGGTTTAGCCTTTATGATCCAACTTATACTTATCCCGAGGACGAACCTGCGTTTTTTGAACCTGAAAATCAGCGTTGGACGAAAGATTTTGAGGAAAATCACGAAATAATCATAGCTGAACTCAATGCCTTTTTAGAAGATAATCAGCTGAAAACTTATTTCAACAAACACATGGTTAACACGAGCGCAATTTGGAAAACCATTTCCTTGCGTTGGTGGACAATTGAGTTTTACAAAAATCAAAAGGCTTTTCCCAAAACAATGGCGATTGTTGCCAAATATCCAGAAATCATATCACTTTCCTTCAATCAATTAGAGGCAAAAGGGGAAATTTTACCTCATTGCGGCGACACAAATGCCATATTTAGATGTCATCTAGGATTGGAAATTCCCGCTTCCTTACCTGAATGTGGTTTTCGAGTGAAAGAAGAATCACGTTCTTGGGAAAAAGGAAAATGGTTAATCTTTACGGATGCCAACAATCACGAGGCTTTTAATAAAAGTAATGAACGAAGAATAATCATGGTAATGGATGTGCTTCGTCAAGAATATCAACCGAAAAAAAATCAAATTTTCTCGACTGTTTTAACTTCTTTGTTTTTACAAAAACGAATCCAACGCTTGCAATTCATTGTAAAATCTCCTGTCTTCGTTCGAAAAATGATGGGAATTCCTTTGACACCTTTTGCTTTTTGTGCGGTGTGGATAGTTAATAAATTAAGAGCTTACTAGGTGAAAACCGACCAAGGTTTCACTATTAATTTCATCCATTTTCTTGTTCGATGCGAAGAATAGTAATAAAATTTATGTTTCGATTCAGTAAAAAATAGTAATAATTGAAACCATTTTATTTGAAAAAGCACAAAGTAAGAAGGAGTAGAAAAATTAATTGGCTCATACCCTAATTTTGCACTTGTTTTAGAACAAATTGCATGAATGGCATTTATCTGATGTGATGAAAATGGGATCGTTTTATTACCAACAGCCGAAGTATCAATTGATTTAAAAACCTTACCATGCATTTCTAAAAACTGTTCTTTTTCGAGATCCGATTTTAAATTTTCTAAAAGCCCATTTAAAGTTGAAACATTTTCTTCTCGCAATTCACTTGAAATTCCTAAAAAAGCTCGTGCCTTAATTAAATGAAAATCTGGGTTTTCAACTAAATTTTCGTATTGAATTAAATGAATTTTATTCGGGTCATGTTTCCTATAACTTAGAAGTGCGTCATTATATTGGCACCACATTAATGCATGAAAGTAAGGATGATTAAAAGCGTCCAATTTGTATTTGTTTCTGGAAATAATATTGTCCAAATAGGAACGATAGATACCTATAAACTTAGAGTTTTCATCTAATTTTTTTAGTTGTTCAAAATGCAAGGTATAAGGTGGGTTTTTGTCTAGAATAAAAGACACTTCTAATACTTTTTGTCCGAATTCTGAGTGCAGATTCACAAGTTTAATCAAATCAAGAAAGGTAACAAGAGGTAAAGCTTGAATAGATTTTAGTAACTTTTCTTTATCAATTCTCCATAAATCTAAACTCACAAAACGTCCAGCTTTAAGCGAAAAAATTTGATCTATAAAAAAGGTGATTTCTCCAGATTTCATTTTTTTTATAGGATCATTAACATAAAGAAAATCTAAAATAAATAGACTTTCAGGGTTAGAAATCACTTCTTTACTTTTACCCAATTCTCTCAACAATAAAGTAGTCCCAGAACGACCTAATCCAAGAATATAATTTATTTGTATTTTATCTAAATTCATTTCAAATCTTGATACGGTAAATTTCGCGCAACTTAACTGGCAAATAGTAAAAGTATTTAGCTATAAAAAAATATAGTTCAATGAAGCAAACCGACTTTAGGTAATTAAAAGAATATTTTATTTTTTCATTACTTGAATTATAACCCAATTTTTGAGATTCCTTGCGCGTAATTGAGAAAATGGTTTTAATCGTAACTTCGCTGAGTTTACTCTTCCAAGATTCCATTCGAGATGTATTTACTGGTTTTGATAAAGATTCATACTTATGTTTAACCCTTTCCTTATTGGAATCATTTACGTCCTCTTTATTTATTTTTAAATTAAAGGATTTGTTGTGAAATTCTAGCATTTCACTATCAAAATCAATCGAAAGAAAATCACATATTTTTTGCAAAGTTAGTTCAGGTTCAACTACTAGGTCTTCGTAGTGAATGATTAAAGATTGATCTGTGAACTTTCTTTGAATTTGCATAATCTCATGTGCATATTTATTATAGGCTAATGAATAAAATTCAGCTGATCTAACTTTCTTTCCTGGATCAACACTTTCAATACACGAATTAACATATCCATGAGGATTTCGTGCCATAAGAATAAACTTTGCTTTTGGAAAAACGTTTAACAATGTTTCAACGTAAAAGGTATAAATTGGATTTTTATCTAATATGTTTTTTACTTTTTCAACTTTTTTGGAGGATTCCAATGTAGTAAGATAGGCCCTTTCAATAAAATCTAAATAAGAATTGCAGTTAGCAGTAGAATCATAAAAGAATTTTTCATTAATATTTACATGTCGGATATAATTCAACTTTGTTTTTAAAGAAAGAATTTTAGATACATCTTCATTCTCGAAACTGGATCTATTTCTATGTGAACTATAAAGATATAAGGCTATTGGAATTTCAGGAATACAAATATTTTGCTCCACTGAATTCAACATTGAGAGTAGTAAAGTTGTCCCCGAACGTGGCATTCCTACAATAAAATTAACAGTTTTGTGGTTTAATTCGTTCAATTTTAGATTTTTTGATTTAGTCTTTTTAACTTGATTCCGATTGGCATGTAATAAATAATTCGTTCCTTTTTCACATTATAATATGCTTTTATGAATTTTGATAGATTTCTGATAAGCAATAAGTTAAAATTTTTCTGAATAGAGGATATTGATTTATATCCCAATGCATTTGCCTCTTTGGAACAAATCGTATCACAGATTTCAATTTCCTGCGTACTTAATTCTGTTTTCCATTTTTCGGTATTACCAGCATGTACGGGATTTTTCAATTCGCTAAAATGTTCTTTAATGAATTTTTCAGATTTTTCACTTTCTACATTCGATGAAATGTCCTTTTGAATGCCTGAACCAATTAAATTCTGTTCAAATTCAATATTTAAAAATTGACAAATCGAAGTCAAGGTTTCAACTTGATTGGAAACCAAATCCTCGTATCGAACAAGCAAACAATTTTTATTGGAACGGAATGAATTAATTTCTTTAAAGAACAAGCGACAAAGAAATGCATTGAAAATAATATTACCCGATTTGTTCAATGTTTTTTTCTTTCTACTCAAGATGTTTGCGCGGTAATCCCTTACCAAAACAATGAATTTTGCATTTGGAGTAAGTTTGCAAAGTGCATCGTAATGAAAGGTGTAATAAGGATTTTTGTCCACAACAATTGGGTAATGACCTTCCTTTTCAAGAATGTCAAAATTTGAAAATACTTCATTTAGAAACTCAGAATAAGAGTTATACTTTAATTCGCCTAATGAAAGTTTTTCAGCATGTAAATTCACTAAATGTTTTGGACGTATTTTTTGAATCGCTTCCAAATATATTTTGGCATTCTTTTCTAATTCGTTGTTTTCAGATTTTATTTTTCCATACTTATGTGCAAAAAAAGTGGCAATTGGAACTTCAGGAATGGCTTTAATTTGAGAATGAGCATTGAGTAAGGTTGCTAGGAGTGTACTTCCAGAGCGACCAATTCCAAGAATGTAATGTGTTTGAAAACTTTTTAAATTCATATATTTTTCACAATTCAGCAAATATAATTTTATTTGACTAAAAAAAAGTAGAGTGCTTCATTTTGAATGGTGTTGGTCTACTAATTTCTAGTTTAAAGATTTAATTTGTAATTACTGAATGGATGTTAATGATGTGCTACAATTTTAAAATTCTATCGTCTTTTTCGCCTCAATTCTTTTCTTAATGCCCTTAATTTTTTTTTCATCATTTTTCGCATTTGGGGAGATTGGTGCTTAATGTGGTCTTTGTAACGTTTTTCAATAGCTTTTCTTTTGCGTTTTTCTTCTTGTCTTAATTCTTTTTGCATCGTTCTTTTCGCGGAATTAGAATAAGCTTTTCGATTTGATTTACAACCCAAAATCACAAGTAATGAAATAAAAACAATAAATAATCGTCTGTAATGTGTTTTCACTTTGTAATTTTACACCATGAATTTAAAGGTTGCTCTTATTTCTTTTACTCTAATTATCTTAAGTGGTTGCATAAAATACAATCAAACTCCAGTTCCAAACATTCCGTTTGACATTACGATCGATTTAAATCTGCCTTCTTATGATGCCTTAAATGGCACGGGAGGTTGGGCTTATGTCAATGGAGGATCACGAGGAATTATAGTTTATAGAAGAGCTATTGATGAATTCGTAGCTTTTGATAGACATTCACCAGCAGATGAGGAAGGTTCTTGTGTTCAACCACTTTTTCCAACCTTAGATAATTTTTTAATATTAAAAGATACTTGTTACAATGCTACTTTTTCACTTTATGACGGTTCACCAATGTCTGGAAGTGATTTCCCACTGCGACAATATCAATTAAACTACAACGGAAGCAACTTATTAAGAATATTTAATCAATAATAATGAACGAAGTTAAAGTAACGATAATAGACAGAGAAGGAGATTCTCATGTTCTTGTTGGTCCAACAGATATGAATATGAATATCATGGAACTTTGTAAAGCTTATGAACTTCCTGTGCTTGGAGAATGTGGCGGAATGGCAATGTGTGCAACATGCCAATGTTACTTGGAATCAGATACCGCTTTACCAGAACAAAGTGACGCAGAATTAGATATGCTTGATCAAGCTTTTTATGTAAAATCAAATAGTCGTTTGGGTTGTCAAATTCACTTATCCGAGGAAATTGAAGGAATTATTTTAAGATTAGCGCCAGAAAATAATTAATCTCTTTTACTGTTTAATAACAAACCTCCATCCATTCGAATGGTTGTACCTGTAATCCATTTTGATAAATCACTTAATAAAAACGCAATAGTGTTAGCAACGTCTTGTGGTTCGCCTACTCCTAAAGGGTATTGAGAAATAAATTTTTCAAAATCCGCTTCATCGTAAGCGCTTTTGGTTTGTTCAAACATTTCAGTCTTTACTAAAGCTGGCGAAACAATATTTGCTCTTATTTTCATTGGTGCATTTTCTAAAGCAAAAGATCTTGCAAAAGATTCCAAAGCTGATTTACTTGCAGAATAAAGTGAACCTCCCATATATGGAAACTCAGCAGAAATTGACGAAATGAAAACAACAGATGCTCCTTGATTCAGCTTCTTTGATTTAAGTATACCTGAACTCAACAAAATTGCACTGTTTAAATTGATTGAAAAAAGATCATCAATATGTTTCTGTTTAATGAACTTTATAGGAAATGGTTGAATCTTTCCCGCGCAATGAACGAAACCATCAATTTGAGGTAACTCAGAAATAAGTTGTTGTAAATCCTTATCATTAACCAAATCTGCAATAATAATCTTTGAGCGCGAACTCATTTCCGAAACCACAGAAATAAGTTTTTCAATTGAACGTGCTGAAAGAATAACGTTTGCTCCAAGGTCATCGCAAAATTTCGCTAAACAAGCTCCAATTCCTGAAGATGCACCAGTTACTAAAATGGTTTTTCCTTTCAAATTAAGCATATTCAATCATTTTAGTTTTAACATTTGAAAGATTTAGTAAAACAGTTGCCCAAGAAAAACCGACTCCAAAACCAGAAAGTAAATACTTATTATTTTCATTTAATACTTGATTCGACAATTCTTTACATATTGTAAGTGGTATCGATGCTGAACTTGTATTCCCAAAATAATCAATTGATAACGGAACTTTTTCAAAATCAATCCGAAGTTTTTTTCGAACGCTATCGTTGATTAATTTATTTGCTTGATGAAAAACGAAATAATCTACCTTTTCAATTTCTTGATTTGAAAAATTTAATAGTTCTTTAATTGATGGGGCAACTTCTTTCAACGCGAAATTAAAAACTTCCATTCCATTTAATTTCAAATGCTTTTTTGAGCGAATAATTCCAGGTTCAATTTCAATTGTTTCATCTTCCATTGTTCCATAAGGATGTCTTGAATGACCATGTTCTATTATGATTGCATCTTTCCCTTTGCCATCTGAAGCCATTGAAAAAAACCAATCTTCAGCATTTGAATCAAATTCAAGAAGCGTTGCTGTACCAGCATCACCAAACAAAGGAAATGTACTTTTGTCTTCGTAATTTGTAGAAATGGTTGATTTATCGCCAGCCAATAAAAGCACTTTTTTTATATTTCCACTTTGAATGAAATGTGATGCAATTGAAAGTCCATAAACGTAACCTGAACAACCTAAATTAACATCAAAAGCCATTGCATTCGTTGGAATCTCCAAACGATTTTGTAATATTATTGAAGTTGCAGGTAAAAAATAATCAGGTGATTGCGAAACAAATAACACTAAATCAATTTCATCTTTACAATTCAAATCATTTAACAATTGATTTGCTGCTTCAAAACATAAATCCGAACAAGTTGTAGATTCTGAAGCTACCCTTCTCTCAATAATTCCTGTTGTTTTTGTGAAAAGTTGACGTTCTTGCAATGAAATCCATTCGTAATCTTGCGTTCGTTCAATTTTCGAAGGAACACAAGTATAAATTGCAGAAATTCGTGTATTTTCCGTTTTTAAGAAAGCCACTATGCCTTTTTAGATGCTAATAAATCGTATAAATCTTGAATCGTATCTAAACCACGCAATTCTTCGCCTGTCAACAATACATCAAAATGATTATCAACTAATGCGATTAATATCAATGCGTGCATACTGCTCCAACCTTCCATTTGTCTAAAAGAACTCGTTGGAGTCAATGTACCTTTTTCAACTTCATCAAATTCTTCTTCAATGATTGAAATAAATTCTTGAATATTCATGAATCAAAGTTATTAAAATTTAAATACAAATCAAGCCCATTCAACAATCGTTCCTCCCCAAGTATAACCAACTCCAAAACCTAAAAGCATTACTTTATCGCCTTTTTTCAATTTACCTTCAAATTGAGCATTTTTTAATGCAATTGGAATACTACAAGAAACAGTATTTCCAACATTCTCATAATATTCATAAAACTTCTCTTTAGGAATTTTACATTTTCGTTGCAAAGCAGAAAGTATAAACTTACTTGCTTGATGAAAAACAAATAAATCCACATCTTCAAAGTTCAAATTATTCTTTTTGAGTGTTTCTTCTAAAAGAGTTGGGACTCGTTGTAAAGAAAAACGAGCTATTTCTAAACCATTCATTTCCATTTTGCCATGAGCCAAATACTGAGGTTCACCTTTATATTTTTCAATCCATTCTTCATCAATTGGAAAACGTGTTGAACCTCTTTCAACAATCAGATTTTTAGCTCCTTCACCGTCGTTACCAAAAATAAACTTTCCAATACCTTCATTCTCTGTTTCTTGAATCAAAGTAGCAGCACCAGCATCACCAAAAATACATCTCAAGTCAAAATCTTGAGAGTGTATGACTGAAGTAGGAATGTCTGAGACTAATAACAAAACGTTTGTGGCATTACCAGAAACAATCATTGCATTGGCAAGACTTAAACCATAAATATAACCAGCACAACCCATCGGCATATCAATACAACCGCAATTTTGGCTTAATCCCAATCGATGATGCAAAACACTTGAAGAAGTTGGAGCTTTGTAATCTAAACCTTCTGTGCAAAAAATCAAGAAATCAATTTTGCTTTTATCAAAATCTTGGAATTCTGAAAATAAATCTTTAGCTGCCAGGAATGCTAAATCAGAACCCGTTTGATTTTGCTCACGAATATGTCTTTTTTTTATTCCAAATGACTTATATATTAATTCTTTTTTTTCTGTAAAAAGCACACCCAAATCCTCATTCGTTAAAATTTGATTAGGTAAATAAAAAGAGATATGCTTAATCTTAGAATGAATCAACTTAAATATTTTTACTAAATTATTCAAAAAAATGATAAAAAAATCATTTACATTCAAATGTTAAAATAACAAAAAGGCAACTTTTTTGTATATTAGCCGTCAAAACGTCAAATAAATAAATATGAAAACAATAGCTTTGAGTCTTTTTTGCTTTTTTGCATTCAATTCTATGTCCCAAAATCTAAAAACTTCTGCAAAAAATCTAAAAAAAGAAACTAATTCTAATATTCAAAAACAAGATTCCACTAAGGTTTTAAGAGAATATCTTTGGCATCCTGATAAACTTAAATTAGGTTTTGTTTCAAATGAAATTCCATCTGGCTTCCCTAAATACAATAATGATATTACCTACAAGGAAAATGTTGAAATTGCAAAAGCATGGGCAAGGTTAAATAAAAATTTAATTAAACAAGAACTTTGGTCAAAAATTGAAAAATAATTTATGAAGAAGATAATTTACACCTTGCTCTTTTTAGGGTCTTTAAACTTTTGCAATAGTCAAGTTAATGATGTTTCATCTTTGAAATATGGTACTAAAAAACAGTTGACTAATTCAAAAAAAGAGAGAGTAGTAACTAGTAAATTTATTATTAAAGATGATAAATTGAAAACATTCTTTATTGGTGAAGTAATTCCTAATACATTCCCTGAATATAACCATTCAATTAGTTATCAAGAAAATAAAATACTTGTTAAATCTTGGCTAAAGAGTAACAAAAATTTAATTAAACCAGAATTACTTGAAAGATATAAAAACAGAAAAACTGAGCCTATAAAACTCAACTAAACTAATATGAAAAAAATTATTAAGTTCTCACTAATTATTATAGTGTTTCTTCTGAATAACAATTTGTTATCACAAAGTACTTGTAATTCTGCTTTACCATTCTGTACGAATCAGAGTTATAATTTTCCAAATACAACGGGTGTAGTGGACCAAGGTCCGATTGGCTGTCTTGATGGTACTTTAAATGGAACGCCAAGCACGCCAAACCCTGTTTGGTATTATATGGAAATTGCGAATCCAGGCAATATGACCATAAACATTTCTCAAACAGACTTTTCTGGTACCGCTACAGATGTAGATTTTATACTTTTTGGCCCTTATTCAAATCTTACTAATGCATTATCTTTTTGTGGGAATTTAGGAACAGCAGGTTCGGGGTCATCTACTAATACTATAGTCGACTGTAGTTATTCTTCTAACGCAAGTGAGTCTGCAACTATTCCTAATGCTCAAACGGGTGAAGTTTATTTAATGATGGTAACTAATTTTTCAGACCAAGGAGGTTATATTAATTTCACATCTTCTGGTTCTGCTTCAACTGACTGCTCCATTGTTCCGCCTTGTATTGCAGATGCAGGGACGTACACTTTAACTGTAAATAATGCACCAGTTCCAGTTGGAACTTCGATTAACGTTTGTCAAAATGATTGTATAAATATACAATCAAATGATGATTACGTTTTACCGCCAGCTAATTGTGGACAATCTGAGTTAATGTATGCCATTTTTACTTCAGCGCCTCCAACAACCTTTACAAGTGGAGACTTTTCAACTTATCCTGGATTTACTGGTTTATTTTGGACAGGATCTAATTTCAACGATTGTAATAATACAACTTCTCCTCTAAATGACGCTATTAACTTGCCTCAACTTGCAGCAGCAACAACATTTTGGTTTGTTCCTGTAACTGTTGATGATGGGGATGATGATGGATTGAATAGTGGCGCATGCCCTGGAATGGATGTTGATTTAAATGGAGATGGTTGTTTCGATACTGGTACACCTATTGAAATACACTATATGAATGCGTTATCGGTTAATGCTACTCCCTCTACATGTAATGTTGCTAATAATCAATACTCATTAAATGGATCTATCACATTTACAAACCCACCAACATCAGGTACATTAACGGTTACTAATTCTTGTGGTGGAACTCAATCTTTTAATGCACCATTTGTATCGCCTCAAGCTTATATATTTAGTAATTTAACATCTAACGGAGCATCGTGTACAGTTACGAGTTCATTTTCTGCAATTCCTGGTTGTACTGCAACTACAACTTATAACGCACCTGCTGCATGTGCTACATCATGTTCAGTGACTGGAATTACAACTACGAATATTGGTGCTTGTCAATCCGCTACCAATACCTTTACACTTGGTGGTCAAGTTAGTTTTACCAACGCACCAACAACTGGTACTTTAACTGTAACTAGTTCTTGCGGAGGAACACAAATTTTAAATCCTCCGTTCAATTCACCTATGAATTATAATTTGTCAGGACTTACTGCGAATGGGGGTCCATGTTCTGTTACAGCAACTTTTTCAGCAACAACGTGTACGCAGTCTCAAAACTTTACTGCTCCAGCTGCATGTGGTTGTTCTATATCGGCTTTAACCGCAAGCCCAACAGCCTGTGCAAATGATTTATATAACGTTTCGGGAAGTGCAACTTTTAGTGCTGCACCTTCAACAGGCACTTTAACTATTTCAAATAGTTGTGGCGGAACTCCTGTAGTATTAAATGCTCCATTTACTTCTCCTCAAGCATATTCTTTCAATAATTTAACCGCAAATGGTTCTTCATGTACCGTTACAGCTACATTTTCAGCCAATAATGCTTGTACCAGAACACAAACATATCCTGCTCCGGCTGCTTGTTTGAATCCTCCATGCATTCAAAATCCATTTTGTTCTGATGGTACAACAACATTTCCAGCTGGAACGAATCAAGTTCCCGCAAGCACTAC
Organism: Chitinophaga pinensis; assembly: GCA_943324565.2. Taxonomy (GTDB): domain Bacteria; phylum Bacteroidota; class Bacteroidia; order Flavobacteriales_D; family Crocinitomicaceae; genus UBA952. The sequence goes on from CALPMC020000076.1 coordinate 11,087, forward strand.
TTACCCTAATAATGACTATGGTTGTCTAGGTTCTACACCAAATCCAGAGTGGTATTATATGCAAATTGCAACAGCTGGTTCATTAGGGATAAACATGACAAATTCAGCTAATGTGGACGTAGATTACATTTTATACGGTCCGTATACAAGCATAAATAATTCATTAACCTATTGTGATAATTTTGGAACTGCAACAACTGGTTCCAATACAAATTTAATTGTAGATTGCAGCTTTAGTGGTTCTGCAAATGAAACTGCTAACATTACTAATGCTCAAGTAGGAGAAGTCTATGTATTGTTAATAACTAATTTCTCCAATCAACCAACAAATGTTTCTTTTTCAAGTTCTGGCTCAGCCACAACTGATTGTAGCATTGTTTCTCCTCCTACCTGTCTTGCTGAAATTGGAACATACAACACTAATTTAATTGGTGATACGCAATCACAAACAATGCTTTGTTTTGGAGATCAAATAAACATAACTTCTAATAACGATTTTGTTGCTCCAGCTTTAGTAACTGGTGGTGTAGCTCCAGTACCAGTTTATGACCCTGGTGTATCGTGGTTAGTTTATAGTTGTCCACCAAGTGTTGCATTAACTCCTACACAAGCAGCAGCTTCAAATTTAATCGTTCCTGATGATCCATGTTTCATAGGTATTTATGGTAGTACTCCAAGCTTAACAGACGCTAATGACTTGTCAATAATAAATAGTCTACCTGCTGGAACATTTACTAATAATACCGTTTATTTTGTTCCAATTACTATGTATAGTATTGTTGATGGATTATACAGTTATGTTTTATCTCCAGCTGATGATTGTTACGAATTAGGTACACCTATAGCAATTCAATATCTTCCAGAGATAGTTGATGTACAAAATCCAAATTGTGCGAATGGAACTGTGTCAGTAACTTTAACCGGTGGTGCACCACAGTTAAACGGTACAAACTTTAATGTTGTAACAGGAAGCCAAATTCCAGCAAGTGCAACTTTTGTTAATACAAGTGTTGCAAATGGAGGTACAATTATTTTAGGTAATTTGTCTAATGGTCCTTTTTCTTTTGATATAGTTGATGATAATGGTTGCCCGATAACAATTTCAGGTGATTTTGTTGGTGCACAAACAGCTTCAATTACTTATCAAGATAACCTATATTGCTTAAATGAACCTAATCCCGTTCCTACTTTAGTTGGTAACACAGGTGGAACCTATTCAAGCGGTAACGGGCTTTCAATTAATCCTTTAACCGGAGAAATAAACCTAGCGACTTCTACCCCTGGAGCCTATTCAATTTCATATACGACTCCTGGTAACCTGTGTCCAGCAACAAGTACTTTTAATTTAACAATTGAAGCATTTCCTGTTGTTGAAGCTGGTCCAGATTTAACCGTTTGTGTAGGTAAACCAATAATCTTGAGTGGTTCAGGAGCAAGTTCTTATTCTTGGGACAATGGTTTACAAAACAATGTACCTTATTTACCTAATATTGGGTTAACACAATTTGTTGTAATTGGAACGACTAGTGGTGGATGCGCGGGTACTGACTCTTTAACAGTAATAGTTATTGGTGATTGCGATTCGTTAATTGATGTTATATATTGGGTTCCTAATACATTTACACCCGATGGTGACCAATATAATCAAACTTTCTTACCTGTATTTTATTCTGGAATTGACCCATACTCTTATGATTTCTATGTTTACAATAGATGGGGTGAGTTAATTTGGGAAAATCATGATTTTCAATTTGGTTGGGATGGAACTTATAATGATGGTATGAAATGTCCAGATGGAACATATACATGGAAAATCAGATTTAAACTCATAAATAACGATGAAAAACAAACCGTATTCGGTCATGTTAATTTGATAAGGTAAAATAAAAGCAGCTACAAAAAAGTCAATCTTTACAGGTTGACTTTTTTTATTCGTTGAAACTAATGCTTTTCAATTAGTAAACAAAAATGAAAGAAATTGAACGAAAATATTTAATAGAAAGAGAAGATTTAAGTTTTTTGCAATTAATTGAAGGAGAGAAAATAAAGCAGGCTTATATTCAAAATGAAAATAGCAGAACAGTTCGTGTACGGACAAAAGGTGAAAAAGCTTTCTTAACTGTTAAAATTGGGAATGAGTCTCTTAGCCGAGATGAATTTGAATATCAAATACCAGTTCAAGATGCACTTTCAATGATGGAAATCCTTCAACTTAAGGTACTTAGTAAAACACGTTATGAAATTAACTTTGAAAATCACCTTTGGGAAGTCGATGTTTTTGAAGGAAAATTGGATGGATTGATAATTGCTGAAATTGAACTAAAAGCAGAAGATGAGTCATTTATCACCCCTCCTTGGGTTGGTACGGAAGTCACAAATGATTCTTCTTACTTGAATGCTAGATTGATAGAAAAATTGTAACAAAAAAGGCGACCACTAAATTAATCGCCTTATAATAATTGATAGTTAAATTTAATCTTTCGAAGCTAAATAACGCTCTGCATCTAAAGCTGCCATACATCCTGTACCAGCCGCTGTAATTGCTTGACGATAGGTTTTATCTGCTGCATCACCTGCTACAAAAACACCCGGTACATTCGTTTTACTTGTTCCTGGTTGTGCGTATTTAATGTAACCTGTTTCATCTAAATCTATGAAATCTTTAAATATATCAGTATTTGGTTTGTGTCCAATCGCAACAAAGAAACCTGTGGCAGAAATCTCTTTTTCTTCATTTGAAACATTATTGAAAACACGAACGCCAGTAACTAATTGACCATCACCAATAACCTCTAATGTTTCTGTATTATATAGAATTTCAATGTTCTCTGTCTTTTTCACTCGATCAGCCATAATTTTAGATGCTCGAAAATCTTTACGAACTAACATCGTAACTTTCGTACAAAGTTTTGATAAATAATGAGCCTCCTCACATGCTGAATCGCCTGCACCAACAATCACAACTTCTTGATTACGGTAGAAAAAACCATCACAAACTGCACATGCAGAAACACCTCCACCTAACTTTAAATATTTTTGCTCACTCTCTAGTCCTAGGTATTTTGCAGATGCCCCCGTTGAGATTATAACAGTATCTGCATGAATTTCTTTTCCATCATCTGCCCAGCATTTATGAATTTCACCTGAAAAATCTACTTTTTCTATAAACCCAAAACGAATATCTGTATCGAATCTTTTCGCTTGAGCTTCTAATTCAACCATCATTTCTGGTCCACTTATTCCATTTGGATACCCAGGAAAGTTTTCAACTTCATTCGTAGTTGTTAATTGTCCGCCTGGTTGTAAACCTTGATACATTACTGGTTTCATGTCTGCACGTGCGGCATATATAGCAGCTGTATATCCTGCAGGTCCTGAACCAATAATTAGGCAATGTAATTTTTCAATTGAGCTCATTTTTTTATTTTTATAGAAGCACAAAATTAATTAAAGGTTTGAAAGCTGAATGTTTTAATTGTCAACAATTCGAGTGACTCATGTTACATTTTTATCCCTCCAAGTTAAAATAGGTCGTTCGAAAAATTGGTAAATAAGTTCAGCTAAAACTAAATTTATAATCCAAAATAAAAGAAAACAAGCAAAAGGAAACTGATTCAAAACTTGATATTGATTTTTAAAGAAGGGAATAATAAAACCCAAAACCAACGAGAGATTAATTAAGTAAAAAAGATAAGAGCGAGAACTTATAAAGTAGATTAAATATCCAATTCGACTTTTCTGCGAGAAATTTAAACTGTAGAACACAGGAATTGATAAACAGTAACTCAATGCTTCCAGAGAATAGAACAGTTCAGGAAAATTAGAATGATTATTTTTGAATTTTAAAAAGCTAATTATTCCCAACAGTATCATTCCAAGGCTAAATAGATAATACTTTGATTTAAAGAAAAACAAGTTATTTTTAAACTTGATAAAGGCAAATAATACACCATAAACAATGGCATCAAGTCTGTATATAACCAATTTTCTGAATTCAAAATCTGGATAACTTGCTCCTGCAATAAATCTAAATAAAAGCGGAAGAAAAAGAAAAATCAACATCCCAATCAATATTGTTTGATTTTTTTGAAAGAAATTAGATAAAAGCAATAATGACAAAGGAAAAAGTACATAAAACCATTCTTCAATTGACAAACTCCAAGCTTCTGGATAAAATTTTGAAAGTTCTAAACTGAAATTTTGAAGAAATAAATAATAGCTAACAGTGCTCAATAATGAGTCATTCGTATTTGACAAAATAGATAACAGCAAAACGATTGTCAAAACTAAATAATAACTAGGAATTGTTCGCAACCAGCGCCTTTTCCAAAAAGTCAGAAGTGAGGTAAATGAAACCTCTTTTTCAATAACTATTCGCAACAAAATCGTTCCAATTAAAAAACCACTTAACACAAAAAAAATCGAAACCCCATCAAATAAATTAATCACAGCACTTAAAAAGCCTTGATTTTCATTTTTTGGATAAAACAACAAACTATGTTGAAATAAAACGATCAAAATCGCGATCGAACGCATCAAGTCTAATCCAGAATTTCTTTGGGTGACATTAGTTGGAAGATTATTGTCCTGTTCTTTCACAATTCACATTTACCAACGAAAATAAACAAAATGTAAAATGAAAGTTGATTTAAAC
>CALPMC020000077.1 GCA_943324565.2 Chitinophaga pinensis
AATGGTGCACTTGTAGACTTGTTCTCTTCTGCAGGAACATAACCTCTACCTTTTATGATAGTTAACTCCATTTCGATTTTAACAGAAGATTCCATATTACAGATAACTAAATCAGGGTTTAAAACCTGAAAAGCACTTGTAAATTTACCTATATCACCAGCTGTTAACGTATTTTGGTTACTTACTGAAATGATAACTGTCTCAGAATCTGTTCCTTCAATTTGTCTTTTGAAACGTACTTGCTTCAAATTCAAAATAATTTCAGTAACATCTTCAACAACACCTTTCATTGTTGAAAATTCATGATCTACACCATGAATTTTAATTGAAGATATAGCAAAACCTTCTAATGAAGAAAGTAAAATTCTACGAAGTGAGTTTCCGACTGTGATACCATATCCAGGCTCGAGTGGACGAAATTCGAATTCTCCGTTGAACTCATCGGAGTGAATCATAATTACTTTGTCCGGTTTTTGAAAATCCAATATTGCCATTTTCTTGCTTATATATTATTTAGAATATAACTCGACGATTAACTGTTCTCTGATATTTTCAGGAATCATTTCTCTTGAAGGTGTATTTAAAACTTTACCCGTCATAGTTGATTTATCCCAATCTAACCAATCGTATTTTTTTGAGCTAGCTGATAAAGAACCAGTAATAGCTTCTAAAGATTTAGATTTTTCTCTAACACCAACTACATCACCTATTTTTAATGTATAAGATGGTATATTTACCACTTCTCCATTTACAGTAATATGTTTGTGAGATACTAATTGTCTTGCACCTCTTCTTGTTGGTGAAATACCCATGCGGTAAACAACATTATCTAATCTTGCTTCACAAAGTTGAAGTAAAACTTCACCAGTGATACCTTTCATTCTTGATGCTTTCTCAAAAAGGTTCGAAAATTGACGTTCTAATATACCGTAAGTATATTTTGCTTTTTGTTTTTCACCAAGTTGAATAGCGTACTCTGATTGTTTCCCGCCTCTTCTTTTAGATGGACCATGTTGCCCTGGACCGTAAGCTCTTCTATCCAACGCTTTATCAGCGCCAAAAATTGGGTCGCGAAAACGACGAGCAATTTTTGATTTAGGACCTGTATATCTTGCCATAGTATAAATTTAGTTGGGAATCATGAATTAAGGCATTCCTTCGATGATATGTTTCCCTAGATTGTTACTTAATTATTGATTAAACTCGTCTTCTTTTAGGAGGGCGACAACCATTGTGAGGAAGTGGAGTAACATCAACTATTTCTGTTACTTCGATACCTGTGTTGTGAATTGCACGAATAGCAGATTCTCTACCAGCACCAGGACCTTTAACGTATACTTTAACACGTCTTAATCCAAAATCATGTGCCTCTTTAGAACAATCTTCAGCAGCAATTTGAGCAGCATAAGGAGTGTTTTTCTTTGATCCTTTGAAACCCATTTTACCAGCTGATGACCAAGAAATAACTTGACCTGCATTGTTTGTTAAAGAAATTATAATATTGTTAAAGCTTGCTTGGATGTGAGCTTCTCCAGCTGCCTCCACCTTAACATTTTTTTTCTTTTTTTGATTCGTTTTTGCCATAATACTATCTATTATTTAGTTGCTTTTTTCTTATTTGCAACAGTTTTTCTCTTACCTTTTCTAGTTCTAGAATTATTTTTTGTTCTTTGTCCTCTCAAAGGTAATCCAGCTCTGTGACGAATACCTCTTGTACAACCAATATCCATTAAACGTTTGATGTTTAGCTGAACTTCTGAACGTAATTGTCCTTCTGTTTTAACTTCATTTATAGAAGTACGAATCAAACCTAATTGGTCATCATTCCAATCTTGAACTTTAATATTTTCATCAATACCGTTGTCATTCAAAATCTTTTTTGAAGTACTTCTTCCGATACCGTAGATGTAAGTTAAACCAATTACACCTCTTTTGTTTTTTGGTAAGTCAATACCTGCAATACGTGCCATATTCTAAATAAATTAACCTTGACGTTGTTTTAACTTTGGATTCTTCTTGTTAATAACGTAAACTCTACCTTTACGTTTAACAATTTTACAGTCAGCTGTTCTCTTTTTTACGGATGCTCTTACTTTCATTTTCTCTTGTTTTATTATTTATATCTAAACGATATTCTGCCCTTTGATAAATCGTATGGTGACATTTCAACTTTCACTCTATCGCCTGGTAAAATTTTAATGTAAAACATTCTCATTTTTCCAGAAATATGGGCAGTTAAAATATGACCATTTTCTAATTCTACCCTAAACATTGCATTTGGTAATGCTTCGAGTATAACTCCATCTTGTTCTATTGATGATTGTTTTGCCATTTTTTAAAACCCAGATAATTCGTTTGCTTCTCTTCTTCCTCTAACTCTTGTACCTTCCATTAAAGTGTCCATATGACGATTCAACTGGTATGTTTCAATTTGCTGCAAAGTGTCTAAAACAACACCAACCATAATTAATATTGATGTGCCACCAAAAAACATTGCAAAACCATCATTGACGCCAACCATTTTTGCTATTGCAGGTAAAACAGCAATTAAAGCTAAAAATAATGAACCAGGAAAAGTAATACGAGTTACAACAGAATCAATATGTTCGGCAGTTTCTTCACCTGGTCTTACACCTGGAATAAAACCTCCGCTTCTTTTTAAATCATCTGCTATCTTACTAGGATTAATCATAATCGCAGTATAAAAATAGGTAAAGACAATAATTAAGATACATAATAACAAATTGTAGCTTAAACCATAGACATCACCAAGTGTTCTTTGAATTGCTCCACCTTGATCTGCAGGATCAGTTGCACTAGAATAAATCATTACAGGAATTGTCATAATTGCTTGCGCAAAGATTATTGGCATTACACCACTCGCATTTACTTTAATAGGTAAATAACTTCTTGCTCCTCTTTCGTCAACATTTCTAGCACCAACAACTCGCTTCGCTGTGTTAAGCGGGATTTGTCTAACACCTTGTACAATAAGTATTGTTACTAAAACAACTAACATAAAGGCAACAATTTCTAACACTAGCTTAATTAAGTTACCACCTTGAACTGATTGTCCAAATTCTGCAAAGAAAGCTCCAGGTAATCTTGAAAGGATTCCGACTGTAATCAATAAAGAAATACCATTTCCTATTCCTTTCTCTGTAATTCTTTCACCTAACCAAACTGCAAACATAGAACCAGCAATTAAAACTAATATTGTTTGCGTCCACCAAAAAGTAGATGCGTCTAAAGGCATTGCACCCTTTTGTTGAACATAAAGAGATAAATAACTTGGAGCTTGTAATGCACAAATCACAATTGTAAGAATTCTTGTATAATTGTTAATTTGTTTACGTCCAGATTCACCTTCACTTTGCATTTTTTGTACAGCAGGAACTGCCATACCTAACAATTGCATAATTATGGATGCACTAATGTAAGGCATAATTCCTAGAGCCATAACTGAGGCATTCGTAAAACCACCACCAGAAAACAATGATAATAAAGTTTCTAATGTGTTTTGAGTCGATTGCTTAGTTGATAGGGCGTCATAGTTTACACCAGGAATGATGATAAACGAACCAACACGATAAACTAATATCAGTCCTAAAGTCAAAAGTATTCGGTTTCGAAGTTCTTGAACTTTCCAAATATTTTGTATGTTTTGTATAAATCGTTTCATCTAAAAGTTTGCAAAGATAGTTAGATTTTCGAACATGCACCACCTAAAGCTTCAATAGCTGCAACAGCAGTTGATGAAAATCCATTAGCAGATACTGTAATTTTTGCTTTTAATTCACCTCTACCAAGTACTTTAACTAGCTCATTGTTAGATAATAAACCATTTTCTTTAAATACTTCTGGAGTCATTTCAGTGATACCTTTTACTGATGCTAAATACTCCAAAATATCTAAATTAATAGCTTTATATTCAACTCTATTGATATTTTTGAAGCCAAATTTAGGAACACGTCTTTGTAAAGGCATTTGTCCACCTTCAAAACCAATCTTTGTTTTGTAACCAGATCTTGACTTAGCTCCTTTGTGACCACGAGTTGATGTACCTCCATGACCTGAACCTTGTCCACGTGCAATTCTCTTCACTCTTTTTACAGATCCTTTTGCAGGAGTAAGATTATGTAAATTCATTTCTAATTTTTTATTATTCTTATTCAACAACTAATAAAAGGTGCTTTACCTTGTCAATCATACCAAGAATCTGAGGAGTTGCCTCTTTTTCTAAAACTTGGTTTAAGCGACTAAAACCTAATGCCTTGATCGTCGCTTTTTGATCTGCCGGTCTTTTAATTGCGCTTCGTACTTGTTTTATTTTAATAATGCTCATATCTAATATTATTAACCATTGTAAACTTTATCCAACGTAATTCCTCTTTGTCTTGCTACAGCAATCGCATCTCTCATTTTTGAAAGGGCATCAATTGTTGCTTTAACAACGTTATGAGGATTAGAGGAACCTTGTGATTTTGCAAGTACATTATGTACACCAACACTTTCTAATACAGCGCGCATTGCACCACCTGCTATAACACCTGTACCTTCAGTTGCTGGTTTTAACAATACTTCAGCACCACCAAATTTTCCTTTTTGTGTATGAGGAACAGTACCACGAAGAATTGGAACTTTAATTAAATTCTTTTTCGCATCGTCTATACCTTTAGTGATAGCTTCAGTTACTTCTTTTGCTTTTCCTAAACCATGACCTACTACTCCATGCTCATCGCCAACCACAACGATTGCTGAAAAGCTGAAAGTTCTACCTCCCTTAGTTACTTTTGTAACTCTGTTAACAGCAACGAGTTTATCTTTTAACTCTATATCTGCTGATTTAACTCTATTTATTATTTGAGCTGCCATTTCTTATTAAAATTTAAGTCCACCTTCTCTAGCAGAATCAGCCAATGACTTGATTCTACCGTGGTATAAGTAACCGTTACGATCAAAAACTATTGTTTCAATTCCTGCTTTCAAAGCTTTTTCAGCGATTGCTTTACCAACAACAGCTGCCTGGGTTAATTTTGCAACCTTTTCAGCTTCTGTCATTTTCAATGAACCTGCTGATGCTAATGTTTTACCAGAAGCGTCATCGATTAATTGAGCATAAATTTGCTTATTACTTCTAAAGACAGTTAATCTTGGTGTTACAGCTGTTCCTGTAATTTTCTTGCGAATTCTTCTTTTGATTTTCGCTCTTCTTAATACTTTATTCAGTGCCATATTATCTAAATATTATTTTTTACCAGCAGATTTACCTGCTTTTCTTCGGATTTCTTCACCTACAAATTTAATCCCTTTTCCTTTGTAAGGTTCAGGTTTTCTGAACGAACGAATTTTAGCAGCAACTTGCCCTAGCATTTGTTTATCAAAAGACTCTAAAGTCACAACTGGTGCTTTACCTTTTTCAGTAAGAGCAGAAACTGTAATTTGATTTGGCATTTCAAAAATGATAGCATGAGAGTAACCTAAAGCTAATTCTAATTGTTGACCATTTGCAGTAGCTCTATAACCTACTCCTATAACTTCCAATTGTTTTTTAAAACCTTCAGATACACCTATAATCATATTTTGAACGATTGAACGGTATAATCCGTGCTTTGATCTGTGATCAGGAGAGTCTGTACTTCTAGTGAAAGTTATGATATTATCTTCTATGCTAATAGAAATAGCTGGGTCGATATCTTGGTGTAGTTCACCTTTTGTTCCTTTCACTTTTACAACATTCCCTGTTAAAGTAACTTCTACTCCACTAGGAATTGTAACTGGTGCTTTACCTATTCTTGACATTTCTTAATAGTTTTTAATATACGTAGCAAATAACTTCGCCACCAACATTTAATTTTCTTGCTTGTTTATCTGTAATCACACCTTTAGATGTAGATACTATTGCAATCCCTAAACCATTTAAAATACGAGGCATATCTTCAGAACCGCTGTATTTTCTTAATCCTGGTCTTGATGCTCTTTGCAATTTTGTGATAACTGGAACACGTGTTGAAGGATTGTATTTAAGTGCTATTTTAATAACTCCTTGTTTGTCATCATCCTCAAATTTATAATTTAAGATATAGCCTTGATCAAATAAAATTTGAGTGATTGCTTTCTTAATATTAGAACCTGGGATTTCAACCATTTTTAAACCAGCAGAACTTGCGTTTCTGATTCTAGTTAAATAATCTGCTATTGGATCTGTATTCATTTTCTTGCTGTTTCTTAATTACCAACTTCCTTTTTTAACTCCTGGGATTTTCCCAGACAATGCCATTTCTCTGAAAGTTACACGAGAAATACCAAATTGACGCATATAACCTCTTGGTCTTCCTGTCAAACCACAACGGTTATGCATTCTGATTTTAGAGCTATTAGCAGGAAGCTTTTGAATAGCCATCATTGCATCCCATTTTGCAGACTGAACTTCTTCAGATGAATCTGTAGACTTCAATATTTTAGTTAATTCTTCTCTTTTCTTAGCGTAACGAGTTACTAACTTTTCTCTTTTGCGCTCACGCGCTTTCATTGATTCTTTAGCCATTTCTAATTATTTTTTTGTAAATGGAAACCCAAATGCGTCTAATAAAACTTTTGCTTCTTCATCACTTGGAGCTGTAGTTACAAATGTAATATCCATTCCAAGAATTTTATTCACTTTATCAATATCTATTTCTGGGAAAATGATATGTTCTTTAATTCCTAAATTGAAATTACCTCTTCCATCAAATCCTTTTGGATTAATTCCTCTGAAATCTCTAGTTCTTGGTAAAGCAACAGATAAAAGTCTATCTAAGAAGTCATACATTCTGTCTCCTCTCAAAGTGACTTTAGTTCCAATTGGCATTCCTTTTCTCAACTTAAAGTTAGAAATATCCTTTTTAGAAAGTGTAGTGATTGCTTTTTGACCTGCAATTCTTGATAAATCTGCAGCAGCGCTATCAATTAATTTCTTGTCAGCAACAGCATCACCCATACCTTGGCTCAAAATAATCTTTTGAAGTTTAGGTACTCTCATTACGGAAGTATATCCGAATTTTTCAGTTAACGAAGCTATAATTTCTTCGTTATACTTTGCTTTTAATCTTGGTGTATAGCTCATTATTTAATCACCTCCCCTGATTTCTTTGAATATCGTACTAAATTACCTTTGTCGTTTAGTTTTCTTCCAATACGACTAGCAGTTCCATTAACAACAACCATTAAATTGGAAATGTGGATGGTTCCCTCTTTTTCAACAATTCCACCTTGTGGATTTGATGCGCTAGGTTTATTATGACGCTTAATTATGTTAACTCCTTCAACTATTGCTCGCATTTTATTGCGGTCGATTGTTAAAATTTTTCCTTCTTGACCTTTTGATTCACCGCTAATAACTGTAACAGTATCACCAACTTTAATATGTAGTTTCTTTTGCATCTTTAAAGATTTATAACACCTCTGGTGCTAGTGAAACAATTTTCATGTAATTATTTTCTCTTAGTTCACGTGCAACAGGTCCAAAGATACGAGTGCCTCTCATCTCACCAGCTTGATTTAAAATAACGCAAGCGTTATCATCAAAACGAATGTATGAACCATCAGCTCTACGTACTTCCTTTTTTGTTCTTACTACAACTGCCTTAGCAACTGATCCTTTTTTTACTGCACCATTAGGCATTGCGCTCTTAATTGCAACAACTATTTTATCGCCAACGGATGCGTAACGTCTTCTTGTTCCTCCTAAAACTCTTATGCACAATACTTCTTTTGCACCTGAGTTGTCAGCAACTGATAGTCTCGATTCTGTTTGTATCATTTCTCAGTTTATTTAGCTCTTTCGACAATTTCTACTAATCTCCAATTTTTTGTCTTACTCAAAGGACGAGTTTCCATGATTTTCACAACATCACCTGTCTGACAATCATTTTTTTCATCATGAGCTACAAATTTGGTAGTTTTTTTCACAAACTTACCATACTTCGGGTGTTTCACTTTACGTTCAACAGCAACAACTATGGATTTGTCCATTTTGTTACTCGTTACAATCCCTACTCTTTCTTTTCTTAAATTCCTCTTTTCCATAAATGCTTTTTAAATAACAAGCACTAAGCTTGAGATGAACGATTTGTTAATTCAGTACTCAAACGTGCGATTAATTTTCGCATCTCTTTAATTCTCAATGGATTTTCAATAGGAGCCATTTTGTGAGTCAATTTTAAACTCACATACTGATTTTTAAAATCAATTAGGCGACTATTTAAATCTTCGATTGACAATTTTGCGATTTCTTGTTTTTTCATAATAATAAATTAAACAGGTAAAACATAATCGTTGCGAACAACGAATTTACATTTAACTGGTAGCTTCTGCGCAGCCAATCGCATAGCTTCTTTTGCAATTTCGTATGAAACACCATCTGCTTCAAACATGATACATCCAGGTTTGATAACAGCAACCCAATGACTTGGTGCACCTTTACCTTTACCCATACGTACCTCTGCCGGCTTAGAGGTTACCGGTTTGTCAGGGAAAATACGAATCCATACTTTACCCTCACGTTTCATGTATCGTGTAACGGCGATACGTGAAGCTTCTATTTGACGCGATGTGATCCATCCTGGTTCCAAAGACTTAAGACCGAAAGATCCGAAAGAAATAGTTGAGCCTCTGTGAGCTAAACCACGATTTCTACCTTTCTGTACTCTTCTAAATTTTGTTCTTTTAGGCTGTAACATTTCCTTTATTTTTTTCTAATTACTTTTTCTTTCTTTTTGCATTACCTGGCTTACGGTCACGGTCATTTGCTCCGCTGTTGCTACCACCCCCTGAAGTAGATACTCCAATATTAGGTGCTAAATCTCTTTTACCATAAACCTCTCCTCTACAAATCCAAACTTTAATTCCCAATCTACCATAAGTAGTATGAGCTTCTGACAATGCATAATCAATATCTGCTCTGAAAGTATGCAATGGTGTTCTTCCATCTTTGTACATTTCTGAACGTGCCATTTCAGCACCGTTCAAACGACCAGAAATTTTGATTTTAATACCTTCTGCACCCATTCTCATTGTACCAGCTATAGCCATTTTAATTGCTCTTCTAAAAGAAATACGAGCTTCTAATTGTCTAGCAACGCCATCAGCAACTAATCGTGCATCTAGTTCAGGTCTTTTAACTTCAAAAATATTGATTTGAATTTCTTTCTTAGTTAACTTCTTTAACTCTTCTTTCAATTTATCAACCTCTTGACCACCTTTACCAATAATTACTCCTGGACGAGCAGTATTTATTGTTACAGTAACTAATTTCAAAGTTCTTTCAATGATAATTTTTGCAATACTTGCTTTTGCTAAACGAGCATTCAAATATTTACGTATCTGATCGTCTTCAACAATTTTATCTTTGTAATCATTACCTCCATACCAATTAGATTCCCAACCGTGGATGTAACCTAATCTATTTCCTATTGGATTCGTTTTTTGTCCCATTTCACAAATTATTTAGTACCATCAACAACGATGGTAACGTGATTTGACCTTTTTCTAATTCTGTGTGCTCTACCCTGAGGTGCAGGTTGAATTCTTTTCAACATTGTACCACAACCAACTTCGATTGATTTTACAACCAAAACTTCTTGACTTATATCAGCACCTTCATTTTTCTGTTCCCAATTTGAAATTGCAGAACGAAGCAACTTACCAAGACTTGTGGAAGCCTCTTTACTATTAAAGTTAAGGATATTTAAAGCTTTATTAACTTCAACTCCTCTAATTAAATCAGCAACTAATCTCATTTTTCGCGGTGAAATTGGAGAATTCTTAAGTTGTGCAATCGCAATTGCTTTTTTTGACTTTTTAAGCTCTTCAGCTCTTAAACGTTTTCTAGCTCCCATGACTGTTATAAATTCTTAACGTTTCTTATCTTTTTTATTTCCACCATGGCCACGGAAATTTCTGGTTGGCGAAAATTCACCCAACTTGTGACCTACCATGTTTTCAGTTACAAAAACAGGAATAAATTTATTTCCGTTGTGAACTGCGAACGTGAATCCTACGAATTCTGGTGTGATGGTTGATGCTCTTGACCAAGTTTTTATAACAGCTTTACTGCTAGAAGCTTTCGCATCATCAACTCTTTTCATTAATTTATAATGAACAAAAGGCGGTTTTTTTAATGAACGACTCATATCCTAATATCTATTTTTTTCTTCTTTCAACAATAAACTTATCTGAGTATTTGCTTTTAGATCTAGTTTTAAATCCTTTAGCTGGCATACCGTTTCTTGATCTTGGGTGACCTCCAGAATTTCTTCCTTCACCACCTCCCATTGGGTGATCAACAGGGTTCATAACAACACCTCTTACTCGTGGGCGTCTTCCTAACCATCTTGATCTACCTGCCTTACCAGAAACAACTAAGTTGTGTTCAGCATTTGAAACTGAACCAATTGTCGCAAGACATGTAGTTAAAATCATTCTTGTTTCACCTGAAGGCATTTTAATTGTAGCATATCTACCATCTCTTGCATTCAATTGAGCATAAGTCCCTGCACCTCTTGCAATTGAACCACCTTTTCCTGGTTTCAATTCTATATTGTGAATTACAGTACCTAATGGGACATCTGACAAGTACATTGCATTACCGATATTCGGTGTTGCAGACTTTCCAGATAATACGATATCACCTACTTTAATACCTGTTGGAGCGATAATATATCTTTTTTCACCATCAGCATAAAACAAAAGAGCGATATGCGCTGTACGATTTGGATCGTATTCTACTGTTTTAACTGTAGCTGGAATATCAAACTTATCACGTTTGAAATCAATGATACGGTATCTTTGTTTATGACCACCACCTAAGTAGCGCATAGTCATTCTACCATCATTATTTCTACCACCAGATTTTTTCATACTAGCCAATAGGCTCTTCTCAGGTGCAGATGCGGTAATCTCTGCAAAATCAGTCGCTACTTTGTGACGCTGACCTGGAGTTGTTGGTTTAAACTTTTTTAGACTCATTATTCAGTCATTAATAATTGTTAAACAAATCAATGGTTTCACCATCCGCAACAGTAACTACAGCCTTTTTCCATTGTTTACTTTTTTGTTCAACAACGCCTTTATTGGTGTACTTCACAGAGGATACCCCACCGCCATAATTTAATGTACGAACATCTGTGACATGAACTCCATACATTTTCTCGACGGCATTTTTAATTTCTAATTTATTTGCCTTTCTATCTACCTCAAAAGTGAATCGATTCATTTTTTCGCTTGCAAAGGTAGCTTTTTCTGTTATAATAGGCTTCTTAATAATCGTTTGCATAACTTTTTAGTTAAGGATGTTTTCAATTTTGTTAACAGAACTCTCTAGTAACACTACTTTTTTAGCATTCAAAATGTCGTAAGTGTTGAAAGAATCAGCAGTAACAACTTTGATTTTGTTTAAGTTTCTTGATGCTAAGTACACATTGTCCGTGCTTTCTCCTAAAATCATCAAAACTTTTTGATTGTCTAATTTCAATGCGCTGATCAAAGATTTAAAATCTTTCGTTTTTGCAGCTGTAAAATTGAAATCTTCAATAATCATTAAACCATCATTCTTAGCTTGGAAAGCCAATGCTGATTTTCTTGCTAATCTTTTCAATTTGATATTCAATTTGAAGTGATAGTTTCTTGGACGTGGTCCGAAAATTCTACCTCCACCAACTCTAGTTCCAGATTTAGCACTACCTGCTCTTGCTCCACCAGTTCCTTTTTGTTTCTTAAGTTTCTTAGTTGAACCAGCAATCTCATTTCTCTCTTTCGATTTGTGTGTACCTTGTCTTCTGTTAGCTAAATGTTGTTTAACATCTAAATAAATAGCATGATTATTTGGTTCAATACCAAAAACTGTTTCAGATAATTCAAGTGATTTTGAAGTTACTGAACCTTTTGTGTCGTATATATTTACTTTCATTACTTTTTAATTGTTAGAGTTGAACCATTAGCTCCAGGAACAGAACCTTTAACAATAAGAATGTTTCTGTCAGCCAAAACTTTAAGGATTTGTAAGTTAGAAGCTAATCTTCTCTTATTTCCCATTTGACCAGCCATACGCATTCCTTTAAATACGCGTGCAGGGTATGAACAAGCTCCGATAGATCCTGGTGCACGTAATCTGTTATGCTGACCGTGCGTTGCTTGACCAACTCCACCGAAACCATGACGCCTTACAACCCCTTGAAATCCTTTACCTTTACTTGTACCGATTACGTCAATAAATTCTCCTTCTTGGAAAATAGCTACATCAACTAAATCACCTACTGAAACATTTTCAAAACCTTTAAACTCAACCAATTTTGCTTTTGGTGTTGTATTAGCTTTTTTGAAATGTCCTTTCAATGCATTTGGAGTATTTTTTTCTTTTTTCTCTCCAAATCCTAGTTGAACAGCTTCGTAACCATCTCTGTCTTGTGTTTTGATTTGAGTCACAACACAAGGACCAGCTTCAATCACCGTGCATGGTAAAGATTTACCCTCAGCACTATAGATGCTAGTCATTCCGACTTTTCGACCAATTATTCCTGGCATATTCTAGTTATTAAAAAATTTACACTTTAATTTCAACATCAACACCACTAGGAAGTTCTAACTTCATTAAGGCGTCAACTGTTTTTGATGAACTACTGTAGATGTCCATTAAACGTTTGTAAGAACATAATTCAAATTGCTCTCTCGCTTTTTTCATTACGTGAGGAGAGCGCAATACTGTATAAATTCTTTTATGTGTTGGAAGCGGAATAGGACCACTTACAACTGCTCCAGTAGACTTTACCGTTTTTACAATCTTTTCTGCCGATTTATCCAAAAGGTTGTGATCGTAAGATTTTAATTTTATTCTAATTTTTTGACTCATCTGCTCAGTTATTATTATGCTGAAATTTTACCATTTGCTTTCGCAATTACATCTTCTGCTACTGTCTTTGGAGCCTCTGAGTAATGAGAGAATTCCATTGATGAACTAGCTCTACCTGAAGTGATTGTTCTCAATTGAGTAACATATCCAAACATTTCAGAAAGGGGAACGTCTGCTTTTAATACTTTCGCACCATTGCGATCATCCATTCCTTTCATCATTCCACGACGTCTGTTTAAGTCACCTACAACATCACCCATGTTTTCCTCTGGAGTTACAACTTCTAATTTCATGATTGGTTCTAATAAAATAGGTGCACATGATCTTACCGCTGCTCTATATGCCATTTTAGCACACAATTCGAATGATAATGAATCTGAATCGACATTATGATAAGAACCATCAATTAATTCTACTTTCATTGCTTCAAGAGGGAATCCTGCAAGCACACCATTTTTCATTGATTCTTTGAACCCTTTTTCAACTGAAGGAATAAATTCACGAGGAATATTACCACCTTTAATACTATTTATGAATTCTAAACCAGTTTTTTCAGGGTTATCTTGTGCTGAGATTTTAACTAAGATATCCGCAAATTTACCACGACCACCAGTTTGTTTTTTGTATTGCTCTCTGTGCTCAGTCGATCCAGCGATTGCTTCACGATATGCTACTTGAGGAGCACCTTGAGAAACTTCAACTTTAAACTCTCTTTTTAATCGGTCAACAATTATCTCTAAGTGAAGCTCACCCATTCCAGAAATAATAGTTTGTCCCGTTTCTTCATCAGTATTAACTCTAAACGTTGGATCTTCTTCAGATAATTTATTTAATCCTATTGATAATCTATCTGTATCTGCTTGCGTTTTAGGTTCAATTGCTAAACCGATTACTGGTTCAGGGAATACCATTGATTCAAGAACGATAGGTGCGTTTTCAGCACACAATGTATCTCCAGTTTTGATATCTTTAAATCCAACAACTGCACCAATATCACCAGCTCCTAATTCAGGAATTTGATTTTGTTTATTTGCGTGCATTTGGAAGATACGAGAAATACGTTCTTTATTTCCTGAACGTGTGTTCAAAACATAAGACCCAGCTTCTAATTTACCAGAATAAGCTCTTACGAAACATAAACGACCTACGAAAGGATCCGTTGCTATTTTAAATGCTAATCCAGCGAAAGGTTCATCTACAGACGGTTGTCTCATGATTTCCTCATCTGTTTTAGGATTGATACCAGTAATACCTTCAATGTCCATTGGTGAAGGAAGAATTTCCATTACCATATCCAACATTGCTTGTACACCTTTATTTTTGAAAGAAGAACCGCACATCATTGGAACAACTTTTCCTGAGATAGTTGCTTCTCTTAAGGCATTCAAGATTTCTCTTTCTGTTAATGAATTCTCATCTTCGAAGAATTTCTCCATCAAAGTTTCATCAAATTCAGCAACTGCTTCTAAAAGTTCACTTCTTAATTTTCTAGCATCGTCAATAATATCAGCAGGAATTTCAACTTCTTTGAAAGTCATTCCGAAATCATCTTCGTTCCAAACAATTCCTTTAAAATTGATTAAGTCAACAACTCCTTTAAAATTGTCCTCGTCACCGATGTTTATTTGTAATGGTAAAGCTTGACTACCTAACATTGTTTTAACTTGAGAACAAACTTTCAAAAAGTCAGCTCCTTGACGGTCCATTTTATTAACGAAACCAATTCTAGGAACATTATAATTGTTAGCCAATCTCCAGTTTGTTTCTGATTGAGGCTCAACACCATCAACAGCTGAAAACAAGAAAACCAAACCATCTAATACACGTAAAGAACGATTTACTTCAACTGTAAAGTCAACGTGTCCAGGTGTGTCAATAATATTTACGTGATAAACTTGTCCTCTATAATTCCAATTCAATGTAGTAGCAGCAGAAGTAATAGTAATACCTCTTTCTTGTTCTTGCTCCATCCAGTCCATTGTAGCAGCACCATCATGTACTTCTCCAATTTTATGACTTACACCACCGTAGAATAATATTCTTTCTGTAGTTGTAGTTTTTCCTGCATCGATGTGAGCAGCAATACCAATATTTCTTGTAAATCTAAGATCTCTTGCCATTGTAATTAGAATCTAAAATGTGAAAATGCTTTATTTGCTTCTGCCATTCTCATAGTGTCTTCTTTCTTTTTGTAAGCAGCACCTTCTTCTTTAGCAGCAGCAATAATTTCTGAAGCTAATTTTTGAGACATTGTTTTTTCGTTTCTCTTGCGAGCATAACCAATTAACCATTTCATGGCAAGTGAAGATTTTCTATCTTCTCTAACTGGTGTAGGGATCTGGAATGTAGCACCTCCTACACGGCGGCTTCTAACTTCAACAGCTGGTGTAACATTTTCCAATGCTTTTCTCCAAATGTCTAATCCTTCTTGTTCTTCGTTTTTCTTATTTACGATTTCAATTGCATCGTAAAAGATTTTGAATGCTAAACTTTTTTTACCTGAAAACATCAAGTTATTTACAAATTTTGTAACTACCACATCGTTGAACTTTGGATCTGGCAGAATAGCAATCTTTTTGGCTTTTCTTCTTCTCATTTTTCTAAAGCTTTTTTAAATTATTTCTGCTTAGGACGTTTTGTTCCGTATTTGGATCTTCTTTGGCTTCTACCTTGTACACCTGCTGTATCTTCAGCACCACGTACAATGTGATAACGAACACCTGGAAGGTCTTTTACCCTTCCACCACGTACTAAAACCAATGAGTGTTCTTGAAGATTGTGACCTTCACC
>CALPMC020000078.1 GCA_943324565.2 Chitinophaga pinensis
AGGTGAATAATAAATTGTTCTAACATGAAAAACCTAGCAATCCTCAGCCTTGTGGCACTTTCATTGACATCTTGTCTTAAAAACAGACTTAAAAAAGATCAATCAGCCTTGGTGAACTACAAAATTGAAACAGCATTTGATGAAATGACGAATATTTCCGACCAAGCAATTACTGGAAATATGGTTTATTATAAAAGCGGTCAAATTATTGTAGCGAAACCAGGTCAAAACATCGCATTGGAAAAAGCGGATTGTAGCGTTATCATCACAATTGACACTACAAGTTCTCCAAAATCTGTTACCGTTGATTATGGTTCTTCAAATTGTACGTGTAACGATGGCAAAACAAGAAGAGGAAAAATTGTTACAACTTTCACAGGTCAATACATTGCACCAGGAACAATCATTACGCATACACCCGTTGATTATTATGTAAATGACATAAAATATGAGGGAACGAAAACGGTTCAAAACATGGGACTTAATTCTAACAGTCAACCTTATTTCAATGTACAAATTGATGGCAATGCAACACTTGAATCAGGCGAAGTTGTTAATTACACATCAACACGTGTTAGAACGTGGACAACAGGATTTAATACGCTTTTAAATCGCTTTGATGACGAATACGACATCACTGGAACTTCAGAGGCAACATTTTCAAGCGGTGAAGGTTATACAGGAAACACAACTTCTCCTATTCATATAAAAGTAGGTTGTGGATTTCCAGTAAGCGGAACTTTGGATATCACCCCAACAGGAAAACCAGTTCGTCAAATCAATTATGGCGATGGAACTTGTGATTATAGTTTCACGGTAACGGTTAGCGGTTATACCTTTACAATTAATTAAGTAAATAAAAATTTATAAAAAGACTGCTTCAATGAGGCGGTCTTTTTTTATTCCTTGATAATTTTCAAAAGCTCAAGCACCTTTTCTCCAAGGTAATTTTCATATTCAATTTTCGAGAAATAACAACCTGCACTTAATTGTTGATTGACTTCTAAAAAGGATTGATTACTTGTTGTTTGCTCTAAAATCAGTTGACCGAGTGCATTATAAATTCCAACTTTAAAGTCAATGATTTGATCCGCCGAGGCACGAATGATAAATGATTCGGATTTAGAACTTGGATTTGGATAAACGGAGAATTGCTGAGGATTAGCTTGGTTTAAGAAAAAATCACGGTCAAAATCAAAAAGAAAAAAACCAATATTTCTGTCGGAAACTAGAATGCGACCACTCGGTAAAAGCGTATGAATTCCCCAAGCACCCCACATGGAGAAATCATTTGTCAATGCATTATCTTGGTAAGTATCGTAAGCTGCAATTTCTTTTGGTGGGTTGTAGCGCAAATCATAAATACGCAAACCGTCGTTGTAATAAGCCACAAAAGCAAATTCATTGGTGCATTGGATGTTATGTGGTGTTTTATCGTAAGGTGTATTCTCTGTCCCAAACAATTGTTGAATTTGAAAGGAGAAATCTGAATTAAGTTTTGCTTTCTTAATTTTCAAACCTGCTGTTTCATCTGCAAAAACATACGTTTCATTGTTTGGTGCCAACCAACCTTGGTGATTATAGCCTTGTTGCTGATAAAAGGGTAAATTATTTACATAAACAGGTGAGCTTGGATTCGTAAAATCATAGACCCGAATTCCGTCATAGCCACAATTTAAAATTGCTAGGTTATTTCTAACAAATAAATCGTGAACTTCCAAAATGTCTTCAGGTCCATCCCATACCAAGGTTGGAGCAACAGGATTTTCCAAAGAGAAAACACGCAAGGGAATTGTTGAAATTTCGGCATTATTGATTACAGGAGTCACCAAGCAAGCGTATAATAATTCATTCGTGGTATCTACAAAAAGATTGTGAATGCGACCAAAAAGTTCGTTGCGATAATCTGCCAATAAATGAACTGAATCTGGCAAATAAGATACATCAACAATTTGCAAACTACTTGGTCCTTCATCGCAAGAAGCGTAAAGATATTTTCCGAAATTTTTAAATTCACGTGTGATTACTTGAGAAGAAACATGTCTTCCTGGAACAAAATCAATGAATCGAAATTTGTTTTCAGCAGTTAATTCAAAAAAATGACTTCCTTCAGTTGAACCAATAACTCCATATTCTTTTCCGTCTTGTTCAAAAGCCCAGCAACTACTGTAACGAACTTGTGAGGAATTAGTAAGAATTGTATCTGAAAACCAACGGTCTAACAACTCAACATTCTTTTGATACTGACTAGAACCAGCGAATGAAAGCAAAAGAAACAAGTTAAAAAGTGGAATTATTTTCATTTTCGGATTTAAAGTTACTTGTTTTTGTGATTGATTAGAATAGGCACTATTTTTGTCTTAGTTTTGAACGTTAAAATTTGGTATGCGTCTTCTATTTATATTGCTAATTAATAGCTTCATTTTCAATGCTCAAGTATCTTACAATAATTTTGTAGTGAAAGAAGCAAATAAATTTCAAGGCGGAACCTACGTTTGGAAAGGTTCTGGTTGCCCAATTGACATCGTTCACAAAGACCAAACTTTATTGACAAAAAGCGCAGTTGGTACACATTGCTCTGGTTTTACTTTTACAATCGTTTTTAATACTTTGAAGGAACATCAACTATTAGATGCTTTTGAGTTAAATCAACTAAAAGAATTCCAAAGTCATTGGTATGGAAATACGGAAATTGGTGCAGAAACGCAATGTGTATATGCATTAACTAAATTTCAACTTGGAAAAAGTGTACCGCTAGAAGAAGCACAACCAGGTGATTTTGTTCAATTTTGGCGCAATAATAAAACAGGACATTCAGTAGTCTTTTTAGCTTGGGAAAAAGACAGTAAAGGAAAAATAATTGGTTTAAAATACAGAAGCTCGCAAAAATTAACCAATGGTATCGGTGATCGATTAGAAACGGTTGGTTTCGGGGAAAAAGATATAAACCCTAAAAGAATTTATGTTGGAAGGATTGTGAAATAATGTTGACTTCGAGTGCCTCAGTCAACATTATTTTGAGCCTCATTCAACATTATTTAAGCTTTAGTCAACATTATCCCCAGCTTCAGTCAACATTGTTTTACTTCTTTTCCAATTCAACATTCTATAAGTATTTTTTGCAAAACTCCCAAAGCACAATTCCAGCGCAAACACTCACATTTAGACTATGCTTAGTGCCAAATTGAGGGATTTCAATTACTGTATCTGAATAATTTACCACTTCTTGATTAACTCCATTAACTTCATTTCCAAACACTAAAGCAAATTTTTCAGCCTTCAGTTCATGAATATTTTGAAGGAAAACCGTTTCTTCAGTCTGCTCAATCGAACAAATGGAATAACCTTCATTTCTAAGTTCTTCGCACAAACTTACAATGTTCGACTTGTGTTCCCATTCAATCGTTTCTGTTGCACCCAAGGCAGTTTTGTGAATGTCTTTATGTGGTGGGCAAGCCGTAATTCCACACAGATAAATTTTCTCAATATTGAAAGCATCGGCAGTTCTAAAAAAAGACCCAATATTATTTAATGAGCGAATATCATCTAAAATCACAACAATTGGATTTTTTTTCTGCTGCTTAAATTCTGCTTCAGATACACGATCTAGCTCCCAAAGCTTGAGTTTTTTATTCATATTAATGAATAGGATTTAAATTGACCAACTAGAATAACTTATTATTTCAAAGTATAAAAAATAAGTTTATTTGTCTTTTTTTACGATTTAATTCTAATAAAAAATGTAAAAAAACTAATCCACATAGCTCAATTTCAACATGTTAGAGCTTCCTAGATCCTCTAATGGAATCGAAGCAAGATTGATTACTAAATCTCCCGGACTTAAGTATCCGTCAGATTTCATGATATACTTAATATCCGCAATTGTATGGTCAGTACTAATTAGTTTGTTGTAATAAAATGCACGAACTCCCCAAACAAGATTCAATTGAGTTAAGATTTTCTTGTTACTAGTGAAAACAAAAATATCTGTATTCGGACGTTGTGAAGCAATCTTATAAGCGGTATATCCTGAAAAAGACATCGTAATAATAGCTTTAGCTTCAACACGCTGTGACAAACGGCAAGCGTTGAAACAAATTGAATCAGAAATAAAACGGTTTTGATCGCGCTCTGGAATCTCTTCTTTGTTGTAAATACCGTGATGTGTTTCCATTTCTTTAATGATATTTGCCATGGTACGAATCACTTCAATCGGATATTTACCAACTGAAGTTTCACCTGAAAGCATCACTGCATCTGCACCATCTAAAACTGCATTTGCAACATCATTTACCTCAGCGCGAGACGGCGACATGCTATTGATCATTGATTCCATCATTTGAGTGGCAACAATCACTGGCTTTGCATGGTGAATACATTTAGTAATCAACATTTTTTGAATCAAAGGAACATTTTGAAAAGGAATTTCGACACCCAAATCACCACGAGCAACCATCAAGGCATCACTTTCTTTTATAATGTCATCTATGTTGATTAAAGCTTCTGGTTTTTCGATTTTTGCAATTACTTTCGCATGGTGTTGGTGATTTGCAATAATATGTTTCAATTCGATAATGTCTCTTGCTGAACGGACAAATGAAAGTCCAATCCAATCAACGTTTTGTTGTAAAGCAAATTCTAAATCCATGCGATCTTTTTCAGTCAAAGAAGGCATTGAAATATTTGTATTAGGGAAATTCACACCTTTTTTAGAAGCCAAAATTCCACCTTGCACAATGCGACAATTTATAGTAGAATGACCATCAGTTTTAATTACTTCAAGTACAATTTTACCATCATCTAGTAAAATGCGTTCACCTGCAGAAACATCTTTTGGAAGTTGTGAGTAGTTGATTGAGAAACGTTCAGTATTTCCAACAACTTTGTCAACGATTATTTTGATTTCATTCCCAACCTCTAATAGAACACCATTGTTTTCCATTTCGTTGGTGCGAATTTTTGGACCTTGTAAATCTGCAAGAATTGCAACATTTAATCCAAGTTCTTCATTTAGTTCATGAATAATTTCAACTGCTTTTGCGTGATCTTCATAAGTTCCGTGAGAGAAATTCAAACGACAAACATTCAAACCTGATAAAATCATTTCTTTTAATACTTCTTTGCTCATAGTTGCAGGACCTATAGTTGCAACAATTTTTGTTTTTTTCATTTTTTTTATTTTCTTAATTTCTTTTGTTAACTTACTGAAAATCATTCAATCAAGAGATCTGTAAATTCAAATTCTTCGCTTTCTAAAGGGAAAACAGCAACTACGCCATTCATATTTCTCATTTCAGAAAGTAACGTTTCGTCCTCGAATGAGTTATTATCTCGAATGCATAAAAAATAGTCAATAAACTGTTTTTCACCGACTATAAATTTGTTTTCCTGTTTGTTGCGAATGAGATAGTATTTTGTTAAATTTTCTTTATCATAAAAATAATAAAGAAAAAATGAGTTGATTTCTTTGGTTTTTTTGTCCTCTATTTCAAGCTTTTCACTTTGTTTTTCCAGTTGAATGGAAAGTTTTAGATTTAGTTCCCAAGCCAATCGATAATCGATGTAAGCTGAAGAAATGCCAAAAACCTCAATATCGGTATCGTTTTCAAAGATTAGTTGATGTTTTTTAGTTTTTGTCATTCTGTTGACAAATTTAATGATTATAAATTTGGATTGAAATATTGTTTGTTAACGTAGCATTAATAATGTTAAAAAAACTTTGATTCTTATTGTTTTAAATTGAAATTGGTTAATGAATTTAGTTAATTTTGTGCTCTAATTTTTTCAGGATTTATTCAATGTCGCATCTAACCCGGTCATTTTTACTTTTTACGTTGTGTTTTCAATTACAATTTTGGGCTCAACCTTCCAAAATAATCAACAACACTGATAGTTATAATATTATGTTTGGAGCTTCTTGGGTAATTCTTGATGATGACGGTCTTGGAACAAATCCTTTCAACTTCGGACAATACCATTCTTTGCTTTATCCTACACGTGCCTTTTTTGATAAGTATATTTATCAGGGATGGAGCGTTGAAGGAGCAGGAGCTTTTTCAAAATATAATCCCGAAAAATTAGTAAACGATTCTTTAAATATTACTGGTAGCTTGTTTTCATTTGATGCAAACATTAAATACAGTGCCTATAAATTATTAGGAAGCGGACTAATTGATCCATACATCGGTTTTGGTGCTGGTGCAACTGTTCGTTCATTAGATACGCGAAACACGGCAAAATCTTTTTCACCTACTTTAAATGTTACTTTAGGTGTTAACTTATGGGTTTCAAATAACTTTGGTTTTCAAGTGCAATCAGCAGCAAAACTAGGTCTTACAGATTTCTTCAAAACATCAGATTATTTCCAACATACTGCTGGTATTGTTATCCGAATTCAAAAACCAGATGGTTCTAAAAGTGACTTTGGTAAATCCAAGTATAACGTTAAAAAGAAACACGGAAAAATCAAAATCAAAGGAGGCGGTAAAAAACCGAAAGAATCCTAAGAATTCTGAATTTTAAATCGTTTGATTGTTTTTTGTTCTGTCGTTTGAATCCCAAAAAAGTACTCACCATCAGGAATTGAATTTGTGTCAAATCGTACAATGTGTCCACCTTTCGTGAAAACTTCATTGCGAATTTCAATTACTTTTTCTTCTTGTTTCCAAACACAAAAAGCGACGTTCATATCACTTGGTGTAATGAAATAAAATTCAACTTCTCCATTTACCTGATTTTTATCCAAACTGTACAGTGTACAATATGCAGCTTGGTTTACTCCACCTCTGCTCATACGACGCAACATTAATTTGTAAAGCACAAATGCTCCCAAAATCCCTAATGTCACAACCATTACGTCAATTATTCTATCTACCATTATAAAGAAATTATACCTTCAATTTTTACTGCTTTTTCATAAATTTCAATCACTGAATCGCCTGACAGCATTACTTCTTTCACGCTTACACTAACGTAGTTTCCTTTGCTTGAAGTGTGGTAAGAAATGTTTGCGTTTTCATCAAACAAGGCAGAAACTAATGCCATTTTCTCATTGTCGTTTGGAACAATGAATTTGAACAAATAAACACTCGGCCATTCCAAAGCATCTAATTGAGCTCTTAAATTTTCAAAACCTTTCACATTACAAAGTTAGCCAACCAATCCATGTATTGACAAGATAATTGTATTTTTGTTTGAATGAAATTCTATTCTGTTGCTTTATTTGTTCCTTTAATTCTATTGATCTCAATAGGTCTCGCTGTTGAGAGTTTCTCAACGAAACCCAAAAAGAGACAAGCTTTAGAAGTGATAAAACCTGAAATAGTTTATGATTGCAATTATTTCCAAGCACATCGTTTCCATGATTCTTTAAACAATCCCTTGGAAGAATATCACTCGATTTCAGAAAAACAAGGAATTCAACCTGTGGAAGATGAAATCGTATTTAATTCATTTATTGCTGATAAGAAATTGGTGAAAGTTAAAACCTCGGATTATTTTTACTTGGATAGTTTTAATTATTCCTTTCCTGTTTTAACGCCTGAAACAAAAGATTTTTTAGATACCGTTGGCGCTCGTTTCAATGAAATGATTGATAAAACTGAATTAAAAGGAACAAAATTGATTGTAACCTCTTTAACGCGTACAACAGCAACTGTAAAAAGACTCGTTCGCGTTAATCGAAATGCTTCGCTGCGAAGTCCGCATTTAAATGGAAATAGTTTTGATTTATCGTTCAATCATTTTTTATTTCGAGGCAAAAGCGACCCTTGTTCCCTATTCCTATTGCAAGAAACAATTTCAAAAGTGTTGTACGATTTGCGAAAAGAAAAAAGATGCTGGGTGACCTTTGAACATCGACAACAATGTTTACATGTCGTCGCAAGAAAATCTGACCATTCGTCAAAAAGAGGAAGTTTAAAAGATTTCAATTCTCTATTTTTGCCGCAATGAAATTTTTGATTTTTTCGCTGTTTGTTTTTTCAAGCCTTCATTTTTTTGCTCAAAAGGTAATCAATGCGCTCCCTATTAATGAAAAAATCAACATTGATGGTATGTTAAACGAGGATGTCTGGAAAAATGCCACTTATATTTCTGATTTCACACAAATTCGACCAATACCCGGAAAACCATCTTCAAAACAAACAAAAGTTGCATTGCTTTATTCTTCTGATGCTATCTACTTTAGCGTAGTTTGTTACGATCATCCAGATTCAATTTCACAAGTTCTTTCTTTACGTGATGATTACAACCCAAATTTGGATGTTTTTGGGATTTTTCTTGATACTTACAATGATAATCAAAATGGTTTCTATTTCGGAGTTACGAGTAAAGGTGTACAACTAGATGCTAAAATAATCTCACTCGATTTTAATGATCAATTGAATTTAGTTTGGAATAGTGCTGTTAAAATTACAGAAGATGCTTGGGTAGCAGAACTTGTAATTCCATACTCAGCCATTCGTTTCCCGAAAAAAGAAGTTCAAGAATGGGGCATCAATTTTTCACGTCAAATTAGTCGTTACAGAGAAGAATCCACTTGGGTGACAGTTAATCCTGACATTGAAAATTACCTGTTCGAAAGTGGCGACGTTGTCGGAATCAAAAACATAGAACCACCTGTGCGTTTGGCTTTAATGCCTTACGTTTCTGCTTATCTTAATCATTCGAAAGAAAGTGGATTCTCTCGTTCGTTAAATGGTGGAATGGATATTAAATACGGAATAAATGAGGCGCTAACATTAGATGTGACGCTAGTTCCCGATTTTGGGCAAGTTGTTTTTGATCAGCAAGTTTTGAATATCAGTCCTTTTGAAATTCAATTCAATGAAAACAGACAATTCTTCACAGAAGGGACTGAATTATTCAATAAAGCAGGATTGTTTTACAGTCGCAGAGTGGGTGTTCAAAATTTCCAAAATGCAAACGTCTCTTTGGATTCAAATGAGCGATTAATAGAACCTCCAGGACCAGCACAATTATATAATGCAAGTAAACTTTCTGGTCGATTTAAAAACGGGTTAGGAATTGGAGTATTTAATGGAATTTCAGGGGCGCGAGTTGCCAAAATTTTAAATGATTCAACAAACGAACAAAGGGAAGTAACGCTAACTCCTTTGACAAATTACAATGTTTTTGTGCTAGATCAAAACTTAAAAAATAATAGTTCAGTAACCTTTACTAATACAAATGTTTGGCGCGCTGGAAAGAGTGAGGATGCAAATGTAACTGGTTTAAATTTCAATTTGAACACCAAGAAAAACACCTACAATTTATCAGGTGGTTCAGCTGTTTCAGTAATTAAAGGTCTTTATGATACAAAAATTGGTCACAACCTCAACGTTTATGCTGGAAAAGTGAGAGGGAATTTAATTTTTGGCACCGCCTATTTAGAAGAATCCGACACCTATAATCCAAATGATTTAGGTTTTAACACGGTTAATAATCGTAGAATTTTAGATATCAACGGAAGCTACCGTAATTTCAAACCTAAATGGAAAAAACTGAATAAAATCGTAGTTAACACCTCTGTCTCTTACAATCGTTTGTATCGACCAAATGTTTACACTAGCACCTATTTTAATACAGGATTGGTTTTAATTTCAAGAACATTTGATGCTGCAGGATTGCGATTTAATGGTGCATTTACTGAATTTAATGATTACTTCGAATCGAGAAATGGTGATTTATTTATTGCTCCACGTTGGAGAACTGTAGGTGGTTGGATTTCTTCTAACTATCAGAAAAAAGTGGCGTTGGATGCAGGTTTAAATTATGCTTTTATCGATAGAGATGATTGGTCGGAATACGATTATTATCTTTCTCCTCGTTTTCGTTTAAGTGATCGTATTTTCTTGATTCCCAATTGGTCGCAATCGTTTCAGTTAAATTCTCAAGGTTTTGCTTTCCCTTTTGGTTATCCTTTTGAGACCATTTCAGGTAAACCAATTTTTGGAAAAAGAGACCGTATTAATTCCATCAGTTCCATCAGTTTAGATTATAACATGACCAATCGAATGGGATTAACTTTTCGTTTAAGACATTATCGTTCAGTTTTGGAATACGAGTCTTTTTACACCTTGGAAGCAGATGGTCGATTGACAGCTCAACCAAGTTATACAGGATTAGATTTAGAAGGAAAATCGATTTACAACGTAAATTTCAATGCCTTTACAATTGATTTACAATACCGTTGGGTGTTTTTGCCAGGTTCAGAAATCAATGTTGTTTGGAAAAACTCAATTTTCACACAAGACAAGCGCGTGGACGATTACTTCTGGCAAAATTTCTCAAGCACTTTAAATAATGGACCAACGAATAGTCTCTCGATGAAAGTGATTTATTGGCTCGATACACAAGATTTTAAAAAACTTCGTAGAAAGGAAAAAGTTTAAGAGTTTTAGTCTAGCTCAAGAAACAAGAGCCAGTTAAAGTTCTCGATCGAGCATAAGCTGATTCGCACTGTAAAGCACTAGTAGATTATTCCAATTTGGTTTTATCGTAGAATCGTTTGTGCGTTTTACCCTTATACCTTACAATAAAAAGTACCAAAATTGTGAATTTCGGTAGGTTTAAATGTTAAGATTGATGGTCTTGCAAATCTAAAAATCTACTTTTCTATAAAATACTTTTTTTAGATTTTGGTCCCTTTTTGAATTACTTGTTACTTTTATCTCAAAAAAAGTATGATTAAATTTCAATTTCGTGTTTTCGCATTATTTTTAATGCTTGCTTCTAATATTGTTTTTGCTCAAGATTCAACACGATATGAAGTGTTTGATGTTGTTTATTTGAAAGATAATCGTATCCTAAAAGGTCAAATACTTTCGTATGACTCGCAACTTGGAGGAATTTCGTTTAAAGATGTTTACGGGCGTGTGTATAATTTCAGTCGTGACGAATATAAATACTTTAAGGAAAAACAAAATTTTCCAATAAAAACAAAAAAACAAAAAGTCATCAAAGAAAGGAAAAGTAATGGTTTACGCTATTCATTAGGATTTAATACAAGTTACTTTTACGGGCTTGAAAAAAGAGAAAGTGATAATTTAAATTCAAGAAAAGATACGCAAGGTATGGCAATTAGTGTTTGTGGCACTATTGGAAAATACTTTACTAGAACGCATTTTTTGGGTGCAACTGCAGAAATTGGACTTCTTAGCAACAACCAGAGGTTATACAATTTAGGGTTTAGATATAATTATGAATATGATAAAAAACAAAGTAATGTAGCTAAATATATGCCTATAGAAATAAAGTACCAAAATATGTTTTTACAAAATTCAGCTATTGATTATAGTTCAAATATTAATTCATCAAATAGATATTATCCTACAACAGAATTTTCAACTATCTTTTTGTCAGTTGGTCATGGTTTTGGTTTTATTCTCAAACAAGGAGGTTCTTTCAACATAGAATTAGCTTATCAACGCCACATTACATTGAGTCAGAAATTTTACGATTTGAAACCTCAAGATGCGGTAGGCTACGACCCTAAATTTCAAGTTAATGGTTTTAGATTAGGTTTTTCTTTTAGTTTTTAGAGGTTAAGTATATATAGCGTGTGGAATAAAACCATCACCTACTCCTCTTCCAACCGTTTAATATCGGCGATAAGTGTCGTTACTTCTTTTGGATTAGTACCATCATAATACCCTCTGATTCTACCTTGTCCGTCCACTAACACAAAATTATTGGTATGGATAAAATCACTTCCGGCATCGCCTAGATTTTGTGCCTCAGCAGGTTTTAGAACAAAGAACGATTTACGCGCTAAACCATATAAATCCTCTTTTTTTCCAGTTAAGAAATGCCATTGACCTTTTACATAATTATGGGAGGTTGCGTAGCGTTTCATTTGTGCAACGGTATCTACAACTGGATCAACCGTAAAACTTAAAATCTTCACATTTGAGTTGCCTTTTACTGCTTTTTGAACGCGTTTCATTTGCCTATTCATAATCGGACAAATACTTTTACAAGTAGTAAAGAAATATTCAGCGACATAGATTTTACCTTTCACATCGCTTTCTGTAATCGTTTGATTATCTTGGTTTTGAAACGAAAATTCACCAACTTTATGTCCTTGACCTACGCGCAAAAGTTCTGGGTCAACCATTTCTTCTTGCACGTCAATCGGATTGATAACTGGCAAAACAGTTTCTGGTTTTTGATTCATAATGTAATAACCAAGCGGGACACAAACGGCAAATAATAAAGCCAAAAAACCTATTCTCTTCATAATTTAATTTTTCAAAAGTGATGCAATTGCTGTTTCAACATTCGACAAACGTTGCTGTTCATTACCTTCAACGACGACAAAGTTTTGCTTTTTTTCAAGTAGAAAACTATGATATAAGTCAAATAATTCGTCTCGATTTTCTGGATTTTCTCGCAAAACATCAAATTCCCAAGGAATATCAGCTCTGCAAAGAAATAGTAAATCAAATTGTTGTTGAGAAAACAAGCTTGAAATTTCATTGGAAATTGTTCCATACTTATAAAGCGACCATATACAAATTACAGTCATTTCAGTGTCGGCAACTAAAAAATCAGTTTCAACATCCCAGGATTTCGCTTGTCCTTCAGCAATTAAGTCTAAATCTTTTTGGGTGTAACTTGATTTCCCTTCTAAAAAATTTCGCGCAAATTCTTCGCTATAAGTTGCCTTGAACTTTTGGGCAATTCGTTTTGCTAAAGTTGTTTTCCCACTTGATTCTGGACCTGTAAAAGCTATCTTAATTCGTTTGTTCACTTTTCCATTTTTTGCGCCACAAAATAAATCCAAAAACCGCCATCAAAGTATTGACAGCAAAGAGAACAACAGTTAATTGCAAGTCTTGTTCATACCACAAATACATTGAAAGTAGGTTTAAAACAATCCAATACAGCCAGTTTTCAAGGATTGATTTAGTGGTGAGAAAGGTTGCCAAAATTGCAAATGCTGATATGAATGCATCTAAATACGGTAGTTTTTGATTCGTTTTTGAAAAAATAAAACCTAGCGTTAAAGCCAAGAGTAGCGTTGGAATTCCGACTAAAAGGTGTTTTTGTAGTGACCACATTTTAAGTTTCGTTTCAGCGCTTTTTCCCCAATTGATGAAGCCAAAAACACCAAGTACGACGTACACAAATTGCAATCCTGCTTGAAGGTAAATCGCACCAATAAACGCCATATAAACGTAAATCGCTGAACTAAGGATTCCGAAAATCCAGGCGATTCTTTGAGAAAAAGAAATGAGAATTAGGTAAGCGAGGCCTAAAATTACTGCACTTAATTCTGTTACATCCAAGATTAGTACAATAATTGTTTTTTAGCTGAATTTTTCCAACCTACTTGACTTTCGTAGTCCACGAAAAAAATTTTTATATCAGCTTGTGATTCGTAATCGACGAAGAAAATTTTCTTTTTAGCTTGACTCTCATAATCCGTAAAGAACCATTTTCCGTCATTATTTCCTACTTGACTTTCGTATTTAACTTTATATACTTTAAGGTCTGCTTGACTTTCATATTTTACTACAAAAACTTTCACATCTGCTTGACTTTCGTATTTAACAGAGAATACTTTTTGAGCCTTTATAGAAGTAGCAGCTAGTGATAATAAAGAGATTAAAACTATTTTTTTCATTGGAATTGATTTGAACTCAAAAGTAGGAAATAAAGTTAATTTTTTGATACGAATGAAACTAGAATGATGGAATTAAAAACAATCAATTATCTGGGAGTGAATCTTAATCTTGAAAAACTTTAACTAAATCCACTTTAAGACTTGGGAACATTATTGATTGCGCCTCTAAAATATCATCGTTAACATTGAAAACACCTGCAGATTCAAATTTCCCATCTATTTTGGTGAAGATTTCCAAGCTTTTAGAGTCAGGGTTCACAATCCAATATTCTTGAACTCCATTTTCTTCATACAGGTTAAACTTCTCATTGTAGTCCTTTTTCATCGTGCTATCAGAGGTGATTTCAACAACCAAATCAGGAGCATCAATCGCACCTCGGTCATCTAGTTTAGTCAAATCGCAAAACACAGAAATATCTGGTTGAACAACAGTATCTATTTCACTATCAATTCCTTTATTCTTTTTTAGGCGAACGTCGAAAGGTGCTTCATAAATCTGACAATCACAAGTTTCAAAATACAAATCTAATTGAACCGTTAACTTCAATGAAATACGTTGGTGCATTCTTTTCGGAGCAGGACTCATTTTATAAATCCATCCTTTGATAAGCTCAATACGCTCGTCAAAATCCCAAGTTAGATAATCGGCATAAGAATAACGCTTTTTGAGATCTAGTTTAGAAATGTCGGTAATCAAAGGCATATCAAGGTTTTGTTAAAACAACAATTAAAATTAAGCAATTTAACATTTAATGATTTAGTATTACTCCACAAAATAATCTTTCATTTGGTTTGGCCAAATTTCTTTTGTTTTCAGTAATTCTTCTAAGTAGATTATTGGGAGCTGCCCAACTTTTGACCACACTAATTTATTGAATTGATTGTCAGGGTGTTGTTCTCTTCTGCTTGTCATAGGTGAAAGCTCCACACAAACAGCTAACATTCCCAATTTTGCTCGAATGTAATTTTCTAAACCACAACCATAAGTGATTGGATTATACGACAAATTCATCATTTTTAAGCCTGTCATTCGGGCTACTTTTCCACTGATTAAACTATCGATGTTGTTGAATTTTTCATACGTGTCACAATCACCCCAAAAAAGTACATTTCCTTTGGTGTGAAAAGAAAGTGTTAAGATTGGATTTAGCTCATTCACGAAATTTTGAAGCACAACCGTTTCTTTTGCCTCGGCTGGAAAACAACCTTTATATCCTTCAGAAGCTGGTACTTCTTGCGAAATGGAAGTGCATTTATAAAGGTGATTGCCATCGTCGAAATTACTATTCAAATCAACACCAAGACCGTTTGCTTTCCACGCGCTTAAACCATCAACACGTTTGATTTTCAAAACAGAATCTTTGAATTGCTCGATTCCCACCCAATCTTCATGGGCGATTTTTAAGCCATCGGGGTTAACAACTGGCGAAATGTAAATATCAAAAAGTTCCAAATATTGACTTGCTTTTTCATACGTGCTATCCATCCCAACA
>CALPMC020000079.1 GCA_943324565.2 Chitinophaga pinensis
CTATTTCCAGCTTTTTTCAATGATTTTCGGAAGCTTTTTACGGAAACGCTTAAGAACAGAATTTCTGTCTGAAATATTTCCACATTTTAAAATATTTCGTTGAACGACTTCATTATTTCTAAAGAAAGTAAACTCAAAACTCACAGATGTTGCTTCATCTCTGTATAAATGATAAATACTCGTCATATCTAATATTTCAGCGAAAGATATTTTTTGTGTTGCTGGCTTAAAGGTTCTGTCATAACCTCTAACATTTACGACTAAATATGTATCGTAACCTGCCGTTTTTAAATCGCGTTGAAGTGTATCATCAACTAAAACAGAAGCATCAGCACCTTGCTTTAACAAATTCAATGATGGCATCGCTTTTATTTTATACTCAGCCAACATTTCAGTCAAACTAACTTCCAATGCATAACGGTCTTCTTGCTTATCAAACTGTGCAATTACAATCGCATTGCTTAATTTTAAGGATTGTGACCATGTGACATTCGCTACGAAAAATAGCAAGAAAAAGCTTGAAACAAAAAGATTTTTTTTCATAGATGATTTTAAAATACTTCCGAAGCAATTGCTTTTACTTGTGAAGAATTAGACATAGTGTAGTAATGTATACATGGTACGTTTGCAGCTTTCAACTCTTTAGATTGATGAATTCCCCACTCAATTCCAAGTTGTTCTACTGCTTTATTGTCTTTACATTTTAATAATTCAGTTGACAATTCAACTGGATAATCAATTTTAAAGAATTTCGGTAAAAAAGAAATATGAGTTAACGTTTTCAAAGGTTTTAATCCCGGAATTATTGGTACATTGATTCCTATTTTTCTGCATTCATCAACAAAAGCAAAGAATTTTGAATTATCAAAAAACATTTGGGTTACAATGTATTCAGCTCCAGCATCCACTTTATCTTTTAAGTATTTCAAATCTGTTGCAAGATTCATCGCTTCAAAGTGTTTTTCAGGATAGCCCGCAGTTCCAATACAAAAATCAGTTGGCTCTAATTGAACATCATCCATCATATAATTACCATGATTCATATCTGAAATTTGATTAATTAAATCTACTGCATATGAATTTCCTTCTGGATGTGGTCGAAAAGAACTTTCTGTTTTTATGGAATCACCTCTTAATGCCAAAACATTGTCAATCCCTAAAAATTGTAAATCAATCAATGCGTTTTCTGTTTCTTCTTTGCTGAAGCCGCCACAAATCAAATGAGGAACTGCATCAACGTGGTATTTATTCATTATAGCAGCACAAATTCCAACTGTTCCAGGGCGTTTGCGAATTGCTATTTTTTCCAAAAGTCCGTTTTCTCTTTCGATATAAATATACTCTTCTCGATGATATGTGACATTTATAAACTTTGGTTTAAACTCCATCAAAGGGTCTATTCCATTATAAATTGAATCAATACTCTTTCCTTTTAAAGGAGGTAAAATCTCAAATGAGAATAGAGATTCGCTAGCATTTTTAATATGATCAGTTACTTTCATTTTTTATATAATGGTTACAAAGATAGTTCATTAACAATAAAAAGAACTGTTTGTTATGCTGTTTCCGAAATTGCTTCCAAAATTCGTTTTCCTGCTTCGCGGATTTCATCCTCTGAAATGGTTAATGGAGGTGATAACCTAAAACTGTAAGGATGAGATAAAAACCAAAAAGTCAACAATCCTTTTTCTAGGCTTTTGTCCACTACTTTTGCAACTCGCTCACTTGATTCCATATCAAATGCGAACATCATTCCGATTCTTCTTACAGCTTTAATTTCAGAACTTTGAGCAATGATTTCTTCTAATAATTTCCCTTTTCGTTCCACTTGAAGCCAATCAATTTCGCTTTTCATTACCTCAACGCAAGCTGCCGCTGCTGCACAAACAACAGGATGACCTCCAAAAGTGGTGATATGACCAAGCATAGGATTGTGGGTAAATTCATTTAGATTTTTCTGCGAAGAAACTAATGCACCAATTGGCATTCCTCCTCCTAGAGCTTTCCCTAAAGTCATTGCATCGGGTACAATTCCAAAATGTTCAAAGGCAAACATAGTTCCTGTGCGCCCCATTCCACATTGGATTTCATCAAAAATCAACAAAGCGCCAACTTCTGTGCAACGTTTTCTTAAAGCATGTAAAAAAGCTAGATCTGGTACTCTTACTCCTGCATCTCCTTGAATCGTTTCAATGATAACTCCAGCTGTTTTATCCGTTATTTGTTGGATTTCTTCAATGTTATTGTGTTGTAGAAAACGAACATCGGGTAACAAAGGACGAAAAGCTTGTTTTTTGATTTCATTTCCTGAAATACTCAAAGAACCCATCGTGCTGCCATGATAAGAGCCTCTAAATGAAACGATTTCCATTCTTCCTGTTACTCGTTTTGCTAATTTTATAGCTGCTTCATTCGCTTCTGTTCCTGAATTAACAACATAAACACTTTCTAAACTTGGCGGTAAAACAGAAATTAAAGATTTCGCTAAATCCGTTTGTGTATCTTGGACAAATTCACCATAAACCATCACGTGCAAGTATTTATCTACTTGATTTTTTATAGCTTCCACAACTTTTGGATGACGATGTCCGATGTTGTTCACCGCAACACCAGCAATCATATCCATATAAACTTTTCCTGATTTCGCAGTGATGTTTATTCCTTCCGCTTTTTCAACTTCTATCAAAAAAGGAAATGGACTCGTTTGACCCAGGTGATCTAAAAAGAATTCTTTGTTACTCATTTATTTTTGTAAAACTTCAATAATTGGTTGACCAGTCATTGCACCAGAACGTTGAAGATTCAATAGGTGCGTTAATGTTGGGGCAATGTCAATAATTTTATATGGTGTAAACACATCTTTTGTTTCAATTCCTGCACCGTACCATAATAACGGAACATGACCATCGTAATTAAATGCAGAACCGTGGGAGGTACCTTGATGATCTTTTTCAGATTCTTTCGATTTCGGCAAATATCCAGGTTCTAAAATAAAAAGAACATCTCCGCTTCGATTATAAACAAAACCTTTTCGCAACATATCTTTCCATTCGTTGTCACTCGATGTGTTTTGTCCCAATTCGCCCGCTGTAAAAACGGCTTTCACATTTTTCCAATAACGCACTTTTGCAGCAACAAATTGAGCGACAACTTCTCTACTTAATTTTAATGAATCAATTCTTTTATGGTTCAAATAGATGTTTAAGTTTTCCTCGTACTCAATTAAATCAGCGCCAAATTCAGTAATTGTTGATTTTCTCAAATCTTCCATATTTTGATTCAAATAGAAATAACCTCCAGGCATTTTTTTATCTACTAACATTTGTGGAACTGGTACAACAGCATGGTCTGCAGTTAAGAAAATTGTAAAACCTCCTCGTCCGTATTTTTTTAATAAACCATCCATTAATTTTTTCAAATCGCGATCTAAACGAACATAAATATCTTCGAGCTCCAAAGAGTAAGGTCCAAAAGCGTGTCCAGCAATGTCTGGTGTTGAATAACTAATACACAACATATCCGTTTGATTATCTGCACCTAAACCTTCTTTTTCGATTGCCTCCAACGCAAAATCTGTCAATAAATCATTTGCAAATGGCGAAGTGGTAAATAGTTTTGGACTTGCTTTTCCTCCGCCCATTTCAATAAAATTATAAGGGAAAGTGGCACTTGTTTTTCCTGATAAAACCACTTCGTACGGACTTTCATCAACAGAAGAATAGCGCTCTTTTGGCAATAATAAGTCCCATGTTTTAGTGTAAGTTGTTGCGTTTTTGATTGCGTTAAAATCGCTCACCCAAGTTGGTAATTCTTTTTTGAAATAAGTACTTGTTATAAAAGTTCCTGTTGCATAATCGTACCAATAAGAGCCATCGCTCAAATGTCCTCCTGGTAAAATAGAACCTCGATCCTTAATTGACATAGAAATCACTTTTGCTTTCGGATAAGTCATTTTTAATTGGTCAGTTATCGTGTAGGTTTTTAAATTTTCAGGTGACATTTGTCCTTCTTTGGAGCTACTTCCAACTGTTGAAACCGAATTATCTTGTACGCAATACATATTTCCTTGTGTTTCGCGGTTGTACCAATCATTTCCGACGATTCCGTGATTACTTGGCGTTGTTCCAGTATAAATTGATGCATGACCAGGACCAGTGTAAGTTGGAACATAATTATATAAGGTATTTCTACAATTCATTCCTTTTTTCAAAAAGCGATTAAATCCGCCTTCCACAAAATTGGCTTGATAACGATAGAGATATTCATAACACATCTGATCAACTACAATCCCAACAACTAATTTTGGTGGTTTAGAACGTTGAGCATGACTCGAAAAGGCAATTAAAAACGTTGCAGAAATGAATGCGATATTTTTCATTGAAGTATTTTTTTCAAAAGTAGTCATTGCTTGTGATTGAATTGTTAAGTTGTTTTTATAACGCAACTTAAATTCTAATTTTTTCGTCAACAATTCACAAAAACTAAATTATGAGGTTAACCTTACTTTCTGCGCTTTTAGCAATATTTTCTTATTTAAATGGAAATGCTCAATTTGTAACAACTGGTTTTGGTAGCAATTCAACTAATTGTAGTGGGTTTGCTCAAATACAAGATTCAACAACAGTAACATCTATTTTAAATTGGCATAATGGTACGACTGTAATTCAAACTGGTGGATATGCAATTTATAATTTATGTCAGGGAACTTACACCGTAACTTTCACAACGCCCAATGGAACAATGACAGAAACGTTTACGATTTCAAGTAATCCTTGCGCTGGTTTTTCTGCATCAGTTGCGACAACTTATATATCAAATCCATCTGCTTGTAATGGCTCGGCAACAATTTCAGTAATTGGCGGAACAGCACCCTATTCTTATTCAATATCAAATTCAAATCAAACAGCCAATTCTACAATTAATAATCTATGCGAAGGTTATTATAACATTTCTGTTGTGGATGCTTCGGGATGTTCGACTTATCAGTATTTTAGCATCACTCAAGATTCAACAAACCTTACAAATTGTAATGGATTTTTAGCATCACTATCAACTATTAATGCAACATCAAATTCAATTTGTGATGGTTCTTTTACAGTTAACGTAACTGGAGGAACAGCACCTTACACTTACAACTTGAACAATGGAACAAATTCACCAACACAGAATAATTTATGTACCGGGACTTATACTGTTTCGGTTGTTGATGCTCTTGGATGTGTTGCAAACACAACAGGAATTGTAGGAAATAACACAGGTGCAAATGTTGGCGACACAATTATTTTTAACGGAACTATTTTCAGTGATTCATCAGTAGTTGGTAATGCTATAAGCGATTGGATTGATGAATGTTCATTCGATTATAATGATGTCGTTAGTGCAAATGTTTCATCTTATCTTTCTTACATTGATTCTACGCTTGTAACATGGCAAATTGGTTTGAATAATGGTACTCAAATTTATATTAGTGCTTTCTATCAATTCAATTCAGGCTTTGGAGTTTATGATGTTATTCTTCAATTAACTTGCGGACAAAAAGACAATCCGAAATACTTACAAATAAATTCTCAAATCAATTATCAGTTAGTTGGTATTTCAAAAAATGAAAACGCTATGTTTCAATTATTCCCTAACCCAGTTCAAGATGAATTAACAATTTCTGGAATTAATGAAGCTATAACTTATGAAATAATCGACTTGAAAGGACGCGTACTTTTAGCAGGTAATCTTTCAGTAATTGAGACTAAAATAAATGTAACTAATTTATACAGTGGCAATTATCTCTTTGTAGTTTCAAGTCCGAAAGGAACTTCACATTACAATTTCGTGAAATAAGCAGCTCTCTCTTATCAAACGGGAAAGGCAGGAACTTTAGGTTTCTGCCTTTTTTTTGTATAAAAAATATACTTTGAAAATTTATTAGTTTAAGATGTTTAACGAAAACAGAAGGAAAAGAAATTCAGACAAAGAATTCAAATGTAGCATAGGAGTCATCTAAAAATTCTTATAAAATCATTTCAAATTTATAAAGACAATAGATGGTTAATATTTTTTAAATAACGCTATTGTCCTTTATTTATTTCAAAAATCCCTTTGCGCGTAAATCT
The DNA here is from genome assembly GCA_943324565.2 of Chitinophaga pinensis. Taxonomy (GTDB): domain Bacteria; phylum Bacteroidota; class Bacteroidia; order Flavobacteriales_D; family Crocinitomicaceae; genus UBA952. Next base: position 6,108 of record CALPMC020000079.1, read on the forward strand.
TTCTGAATGGCAACAATATCTTCTGGAATTTCAAAATTAATCAGCCAATTTACGTCCAAACCGTTATAAATACTTAGTTTCATTATGTTCGGAAAACAAGCAATCAATTCGCCTAAAGTTTCTACATCCTCTTTGAAATCGTATTGTAAATCTTCGTGCATTGCTTTAATTTGTGTCAAGATTTTGAAACTTCTCGCAATCACATACATATTAAAAGCATACGATCTATTCGGCATTTCGCGGTTCAATTCATCTTTAAGGTTTGAAAGCGAAAGAATCAACATTTTTAAATTCAAGTATGGTTCGCTGTATTTAACTTTTGTAGTTGAAACAAGTTCGTTAATCATTCCACTCATCTCCTTCACCTCTTGCAAGTAAATATCAGAAGAATAAAATCGGGTTTTAACAGCTGAGACAATTTTTTGAAATCTTACCTCTAATTCGGACCTAAAAGCTTCCACCGATTTTGTTTCTAACAATTGAAAATAGAGTTGATTCACCAAAACCTTGTCTTTCTTGATAAGTCGAATTAACAATTTATCCTTTTCTTTCTCAGGCATTGCAAGAATAGCTTCTTTAAATTCAGTTTCTATTTTCATTGATTCTATTTTTCAAAAGCAAAATAAACCAAAATTCAATCACAAAAACGGATTGGAATTTGATTTTTCTAACAATAAGTAGGAATTTAAAAAATCAATTTAAGATTATAAACTCAATAATTTCTACTTTTACATTTTAACACAACTAAAAGTATTTAGTAAAAAGTTAATTGTAATTGTGTTGTGAACTCATTGTTCATCTGAAAGTTAACGAGACTGCACTCTTCACTTTTAACTCTTAACTTTTCTCTATTAACTTTCAGTTCTCAACTTTCAGTTCTAATGTCTGTCCATAAAAACGTAAAAAAAGTAACAACTCACACCTTGCAAGAAATGAAAAATGCAGGTGTAAAAATCTCCATGCTAACAGGTTATGATTTTTCTATTGCTAGAATTATTGACGAAGCAGGAATGGATATTATCCTTGTTGGCGATTCGGCTTCTAACGTTATGGCGGGACACGAAACAACTTTACCTATCACTCTAGACCAAATGATTTACCACGCTTCTTCTGTTGTAAGGGCGGTTGATAGAGCATTGGTTGTGGTTGATTTACCTTTTGGTTCGTACCAAGGAAATTCAAAAGAAGCGCTTTCTAGTGCCATTAGAATTATGAAAGAATCAGGTGGACACGCTGTAAAAATGGAAGGTGGACAAGAGATTTTAGAATCTATCAAGCGTATTTTAACTGCTGGAATTCCTGTAATGGGACATTTAGGTTTAACGCCACAGTCGATTTATAAATTTGGAACTTACGTCGTTCGAGCGAAAGAAGAAGAGGAAGCAAATCGTTTGATTGAAGATGCAAAAGCATTGGAAGCAGCAGGTTGTTTTGCCATTGTTTTAGAGAAAATCCCAGCAAAATTAGCAGCTAAAGTGGCGCAAATGGTAACTATTCCTATCATTGGAATTGGCGCTGGAAATGGTGTTGATGGTCAAGTTTTAGTGGTTCACGATATGCTTGGAATCAATAATGAATTCAGTCCTAGATTTCTTCGTAAATACAATAATCTACACGAACAAATGATGCGTTCGTTTCAAGAATACATTCGCGACGTTAAAGCTGGAGATTTCCCGAACGAATCAGAACAATACTAAGTTTGGAATATGATTTTCAGTAGATTTTCATTTGTTTTATTTTTTTTACTAATCGCTTTAAGTGCTTGTAATTCAAACTCAAACAAGGAAATAAAAATCACCGATTCTTCTAAAAACTTGTGTAAACATAGTCGCTGGTTGAAAATTTTTGAAAAGGAAAATCAAGTAATTATTCAAATCACTAATCCTGATAATCCAAAGCAAGTTTTTACCTTTAAAACTTTTGGAAAAGCTACAAATCAAGGAGTTAATTCCACTAAAATCATTCAACTTCCGAGCAAGAAACTAGCTGTACTTTCTGCTACTCATATTGGAATGCTTTCAGAATTAAATGCGATTAACTTCATTTCAGCGATTTCGGATGTGAAGTTTGTTTACAATCAGCAAGTGAAAAAAGGTGTGAAAACTGGAAAGATTGTTTCGCTCGGTGACGAAGGTCAAATTTCAATTGAAAAACTGCTTGCATCCAAAACTAAAATAATGATTTACAGCGCTTTTAGTGGGGAGTTATCACAACAGAAACAATTTGAAAAACTTGGAATTACGAGTATCCCAAATTATGATTGGCGCGAAACAACTCCTCTTGGAAAAGCAGATTGGCTCTTGCTTTTTGGTTATTTGACCGGTAAACAAGAACAAGCAAAAGAAAGAATCTCTCGACTAAACACTTTATATTCTCAAGGAATTATCGCAGGAAAAAAAATCAAAAACAAAGAAATTTTTCTTCTTGGAAATCTAATGGGCGATTATTGGTATGCGCCAGCTGGTGAAAGCTATCAAGCCATTTTATTGAAAGACGCTGGAATCAACTATTTGTACGCCGACACAAAAGGGACAGGAAGTTTAGCATTGCCGATGGAACAAGTTATTAAAGATGCTGAAAAGGCAACTGTTTGGTTAAATCCGGGTTTTGGAAGCAAGGCAGAAATTCTAAAATCAAATCCGAAGGCGGCATTTTTAAACGTTTTTCAAAAAGGAAAAATTTACTGCTATTCAGCAAATATGAACAACTTCTGGGAAAATAGCACCGTTCAACCACATTGGTTTTTGCGTGATTTACAAGCAATTAAATCCGGAAAAGCTTCGAATGATGAATTGTATTTTTATAAATCGGTAGAATGATTCAAACGCAACGAATAAACTGGATTTTAGTGGTTTCACTTTTGATTTTCCCATTGATTGCTTACTTTCATTTGACCGTTGGACAACAAGAAATTTCGTTGACAGACTTTAAAAATGCAATTTTTTCTTACGATTCCACAAACACAGCACAATTACTAGCAAGAGAGTTCAGATTTCCACGTTTGATAATGGCTTGCGTCGCTGGTGCAGGTCTTTCATTAGCTGGAATGTTGATGCAAACGCTTTTCAATAATCCACTTGCTGGACCTTATGTTTTGGGTATTAATTCTGGAGCAAGTTTGATGGTCGCAATTAGTTTATTAACTGGAATTCAGTTTTTTGGAACGAATGTCGGCTTGATTAGTTCTGCATTAATTGGAGCCTTTGCGGCGGGAATGCTGATGATGTCTGTGGTAGGTTTCTTAAAATCGCAAGTTTCTCTTTTGTTGGTTGGTTTGATGTTTGGAAGTTTCACCTCAGCGATTGTTTCGTTTCTTGAAATCAGCTCTAAAGCAGAACAGTTAAAAAGCTTCACTCTTTGGTCGATGGGATCCTTACAAAATGTTTTACTAGAACAAATCCCCTTGATACTTTTGTTTTTTGTGATTGGAATAATTTTAAGTGCTTTGATTGTGAAACCATTGAATCTATTGGTTTTAGGTGAAAATGCAGCTTCTTTGTTGGGAATAAAAATTCAACAAATGCGAATTATCATTTTGATTATCACCGCTTTGTTTACCGGATTAATCACCGCTTTTTGTGGACCAATTGCCTTTGTTGGTTTAGCTGTTCCAAATATTACACGCATTTTATTAAAAACACAAAATCACTTATACTTAATCGCTGGTAACTTGTTGATTGGCAGTGCATTTTTGATGCTTTGCGACATTCTTATTCAAGTTGTAGAAAGTGAAATTCAATTGCCAATCAACGTACTAACTTCCTTGATTGGAGCGCCTTTCGTGATTTTTATACTAATTCGAAAAATGAAATGATTCACTTCAAACAAGCAGAAATCGGTTACCAAGATCCACTTTTGAAAGTGACAGATTTGACTTTGGAGGCAGGAAATGTCTATGCTTTAGTTGGAAGAAATGGAAGTGGAAAATCGACTTTTTTGCGATCGATAACTAGTCAAACACCTTTACTAGCAGGAGAAATAACTATAAATTCTGTTTCTATTAAAAATGCAAATGCGATTGAAAAATCAAAAACAATTGCTTTTGTTGAAAGTAAATTTGACGGAATCGCATTTCTAACTGTTGCAAATTATTTGGCTTTAGGCCGTGCACCTTATACGAATGCTTTAGGACGTTTGAGTCAAGTTGATTGGGATTTCGTAAATCAAGTTGCAAACGAAATTGGAATTGAAGCCTTTTTGCAAAAAGATACTCTTTCATTAAGTGATGGCGAACGACAACTTTGCGCAATTGCACGAGCGATTGTTCAAGAAACACCTGTTCTTTTACTCGATGAACCAAGTGCGTTTTTAGATTATGCCAACAAGCAAATTCTAGTAGATAAATTACTTCAAATAGCGCGTGAAAAGCAAAAATGTATCGTTTTTTCTACCCACGATTTAGATTTATGCATTGAGAATAACATAGAATTTATAGCACTGAAAAACAAATCTTTACACAAAGCAAGTGGACTTACAAAGCCTGAATTGATTAGCTTACTGGAGGAAAAAGGATAAAGTTCTCAATACAAAAACCCAAATAACCATAGCGGAATTGTCTTTTCAGTTGAATTGCTGATTTCGAGAAGCTCAATCAGCAATTTGATAACTTTAAAATTAGAATTCACTTTTAACTCTTAACTCTTCACTTATTACATATTTCTACGATACTGTCCACCTACTTCAAACAACGCATTTGTTATTTGACCCAAGGAAGCATATTTACACGTTTCCATCAATTCTTCAAACATATTACGATTATTGACTGCAGCATCTTGAACTTTTTCTATTCCAGAAACAGCCAATTCAGTATTTCCAGCTTGCAATTCGTTCAACATCTCGATTTGATATTGTTTTTCTTCTTCCGTTGCACGAATCACTTCTTTTGGTAATACAGTTGGAGAGCCTTTTGAACTTAAGAAGGTGTTCACACCAATAATTGGAAATTCGCCAGTGTGTTTCAAAGTCTCGTAATACAAAGATTCTTCTTGAATTTTAGAACGTTGATACATTGTTTCCATCGCACCTAAAACACCACCTCTTTCCGTGATTCTATCAAATTCTGACAATACAGCTTCTTCAACTAAATCTGTTAAATCGTCGATGATAAATGAACCTTGTAGTGGATTTTCGTTTTTCGCCAAACCTAACTCGCGATTGATAATCAACTGAATAGCCATTGCGCGACGTACTGATTCTTCTGTTGGAGTCGTAATCGCCTCATCGTAAGCGTTAGTATGTAAGGAGTTACAGTTGTCGTAAATCGCATACAAAGCTTGTAATGTTGTTCGAATATCGTTGAAGTCGATTTCTTGTGCGTGTAACGAACGTCCTGAAGTTTGAATGTGGTATTTCAACATTTGCGCTCTTGGGTTTGCACCATATTTTTTCGCCAATGCTTTCGCCCAAATTCTTCTCGCCACACGACCAATCACTGCATATTCAGGATCGATTCCATTGGAGAAGAAGAACGATAAATTCGGACCAAAATCATTGATGTCCATTCCACGGCTCAAGTAATATTCCACGTAAGTGAAACCATTTGCCAGTGTAAACGCCAACTGAGTAATCGGATTTGCACCTGCTTCTGCAATGTGGTAACCAGAAATTGAAACAGAATAGAAGTTTCTTACACCGTTATTGATAAAATATTGTTGCACGTCACCCATCAAACGCAACGCAAATTCTGTTGAGAAAATACATGTGTTTTGAGCCTGATCTTCTTTCAAAATATCTGCTTGTACTGTTCCACGCACTTGTTTCAAGGTGTCTGCTTTGATTTGCGCATAAACGTCAGCCGGTAAAACTTGGTCACCTGTAACACCTAACAACATCAAACCTAAACCGTCATTTCCTTCAGGTAATTCACCTTGGTAACTTGGACGTTTTGTTCCTTTTTGCTTGTAAATCGCTGCGATTTTAGCTTCAATTTCCGCTTCTAAACCGTTGGCATTGATGTATTTCTCACAATTTTGGTCGATGGCTGCATTCATAAAGAATCCTAACAACATCGGTGCTGGTCCATTGATAGTCATTGAAACAGAAGTCGCAGGATGACTTAAATCGAAACCAGAATATAATTTTTTCGCATCGTCTAAACAGCAAATAGAAACACCAGAATTTCCAATTTTCCCATAAATGTCTGGACGAACAGCAGGGTCATTTCCGTATAAAGTCACCGAGTCAAAAGCAGTTGAAAGTCGTTTCGCAGGCATTCCCAAACTCACGTAATGGAAACGTTTGTTTGTTCTTTCCGGACCACCTTCTCCAGCAAACATACGTGTTGGATCTTCACCTTCGCGTTTGAAAGGGAACAAACCAGATGTGTATGGAAATTCGCCAGGATAATTTTCTTGTAAAACCCAACGTAAAATATCGCCCCAACTTGAATATTTCGGAGAAGAAACTTTAGGTATTTGTGAATGAGACAAAGATTCAGTGTGTGTTTGTATACTCAACACTTTATCGCGCACTTTGAACTGGTATTCAGGATTTTTGAACGATTGTTTTTTCTCATCCCAATTTTGTAAAATCGCCCAATTTTTCGGGTCGAAATTCAATTTTTCATTTTCAAATGCTTCTTGCAATCCTTTAACCAATCGGTCTTTGTCTTCGATGCTAGAATTACTAATCGTTTGAATCGATGTTTGTAATCCGTGTAATTTCTCAGCAACCGCCACTTGTTGATTCACCCATTTATCGTAAGAACGATTGTTTTCAGAAATCTCCGATAAATAACGTGTTCTATCTGGTGGAATCACAAATATTTTCTCCGACATTTCACGTGTAATTTGGAACGTAGAATTTAAAGGAGAACCTGTTTTCTCTACGACTTTGTCCATGATTACTTTGTACAACGAATTCATTCCTGGGTCGTTGAATTGTGAAGCGATGGTACCATAAACTGGCATATCATCCACATTACTTTCCCATAAATTGTGATTGCGTTGGTATTGTTTTCTCACATCGCGCAACGCATCCAAAGCGCCACGTTTGTCGAATTTATTCAAAGCGATAACGTCAGCAAAATCCAACATATCGATTTTTTCTAATTGCGTTGCAGCTCCGTATTCCGGCGTCATCACGTACAATGAAACGTCCGAGTGATCTAAGATTTCAGTATCCGATTGACCAATTCCAGAAGTTTCCAAAATGATTAAATCATAATCGGCTGCTTTTAATATACTAATCGCTTCTGCCACGTGTTTTGACAAAGCTAAATTCGATTGACGTGTTGCCAATGAACGCATGTAAACGCGATCACTTTTAATGGAATTCATTCGGATTCTGTCTCCCAACAAAGCTCCGCCCGTTTTTCTTTTCGACGGATCGACAGAAACAACAGCGATTTGTTTATCTGTAAAATCAAGTAAAAAGCGACGCACTAATTCATCCACTAAAGATGATTTTCCTGAACCACCTGTTCCTGTAATACCGAGTACTGGAATGGATTTTGAATCAGCGATTGCTCTCACTTTATTGAGCATTTCTGTATTCTCTTCTGCAAAATTTTCAGCAGCTGAAATCACGCGAGCAATGGCAGGAACATTTTTAGCACCAATTAAATCAGGTTCATTTGTAATATTTGTTCCAACTGGGAAATCACATTTTTGAATCAAATCGTTGATCATTCCTTGTAAACCTAAAGAACGTCCATCGTCAGGGTGGTAAATGCGTGTGATACCGTATCCTTGTAATTCTTCAATTTCAGACGGGAGAATAGTTCCTCCTCCTCCACCGAAGATTTTAATATGTGGTGCTCCTTTTTCTTTCAATAAATCATACATGTATTTGAAATACTCGATGTGTCCACCTTGGTAGGAAGTCATCGCGATTGCTTGTGCATCTTCTTGAATCGCACAATCTACCACTTCTTCTACCGAACGGTCGTGACCTAAGTGAATCACTTCACAACCAGTCGCTTGAATGATTCGACGCATGATGTTTATCGCTGCATCGTGACCATCAAAAAGCGAGGCTGCTGTTACAATTCTGATTTTATTTACTGGTTTATAAGGCGCAACTTGTTCCATATTGTAATTTCTTTTTTTAAGAGCGCTAAAATTAAGAAAAAAAGCTAATAATAGTTGAGAGTTGAGAACGGAGAGTGGAAAGTTTGTGTGAAAATTATGAACTAAAAACCGAGTAAAATTTAAGAACTATTTTCTTTATCTGACAATTGTCACAAATCCATTTTTGTTTTCAAGAATTAACCGCTCATCGTCGTAATCAACTAAGTCGTTACCAATATTTAAAATGAAATCTGCAAAAAAGTAAAACGAACCCAAAAATGACTAAACAAAAAAGCTACCCAAAAATGAGTAGCTTTTTTATAAATTGGTTAGTAAAATCAACTATTAAGTTGAGTTATTAAAGTTTTACCTTACTCACAAAAAACACAAATCGTTTTCCTTTTTGGTCGTCATCACCTTTGTTTTTAATTTTTTGAGAACCATAATTCAAAAAGAAAGTATCATACCAAAAGTCGATGTTTGAAATTGTTCTTAATGTTTTATCATCTTCGTCCCCTGTTTCTATTAATTCCGAATTAACTTCATTTACCGTATTTCCATTAAAATCAAAGGTTTTACTTTTAATCACTCTTGCATCTGCAAAAACTAAACTCACATTTCCTTGTTCTGTTTTGGAAACATTTACAAAACGTCTAACATTCATTGGTTTATACAAAAGCTGCATTTTTACTGATTGATCCCAAACGATATTTGCATCCTTATCAAATCTAACCATAAACGCATGCGTATATTGGTAACCGTCAAATACTTCTCTAGTTGATACACTACCATTTGAATTCGTAGTTGTAACTGTTCTGTAAGTTGGATAATAAGCTTCTGCTAACAAGAAATAATCATTCTCAATTTTAGAAACATCATGTGACGCAAGGAAATGACTGACAATTAGTTCTTTTCCTCTAGCTTCAGCTCTGTCCATTTTTTTCTCAATTTTA
>CALPMC020000080.1 GCA_943324565.2 Chitinophaga pinensis
AAATGTAATCGACAGCTTTTTTCGTCAGGAAAGTCAGCTAAAAAGGTTATAATTTTCATATTCAGTGATTTATTGACAAATATATACTCGACTTGACGTAATCTATTTACGTTCTTAGTATTTACTGGTACGATTGCGGACACTCAAATATTTTTAACAATGGAGTTTATATAATGAACTTAAAATGCTTTTTAAAATAAAACAAAATTTATAGACAAAAAAAAGAGTCTCTAAATGAGACTCTTTTTAATTATTATTTATTTCTAATGTTCTTCTTCGCCTTCTGCTAAAGGAACTGTTTGTGGAATAAAATCTACATCTGATCCTGGCTTAGAATAATCATATGGCCATCTATGAACAACTGGCAATTCTCCTGGCCAATTTCCATGAATATGTTCAACTGGTGTAGTCCATTCTAATGAATTAGCATTCCAAGGATTCTGAGGTGCAACTTGACCTCTAAAAATACTATAAAAGAAATTGAATAAGAACAATACTTGACCTAATGCAGCTAGGATAGCAAAAACTGTTATTATAACATTTAGATCCATAATCATATCATAAGAATTTACATCAAACTCTCCATAAACAGAATAATCATAATAACGTCTTGGTGCACCAGCAATACCTACAAAGTGCATAGGAAAGAATACACCATAAGCTCCAACAATTGTTATCCAAAAGTGAACTAAACCTAGGCGCATATTCATCATTCTTCCAAACATTTTAGGGAACCAATGATAAACACCTGCAAACATTCCAAAGACCGCAGACATTCCCATTACAATATGGAAGTGAGCCACTACAAAATAAGTATCATGAATTGCGATATCTAAAGCTGAATCAGCTAAAATAATACCTGTTACACCACCTGTGATAAATGTTGAAACTAATCCAATAGCGAACAACATTGCTGGCGTTAAAATTAATGATCCTTTCCAAAGCGTTGTTAAGTAATTAAATACTTTCACAGCTGAAGGGATTGCAATTAATAATGTTGTAAATACGAATACTGAACCTAAAAATGGATTCATCCCAGTCACAAACATGTGGTGACCCCAAACAATAAAGGACAAAAAGCCAATTGCTAAAATTGATCCAATCATCGCTTTGTAACCAAAAATAGGTTTTCTTGAGTTGGTTGCTATTACTTCTGAAGATAATCCTAAAGCAGGTAATAATACAATATAAACCTCAGGGTGACCTAAAAACCAAAATAAATGTTGGTATAAAATTGGAGAACCACCATGGTTTGCTAACATTTCTCCACCTACAATTATATCTGATAAATAGAAACTTGTTCCTGCCAATCTATCCATTATTAATAATAAAGCAGCAGATAACAAAACTGGAAACGAGAGTACACCTAAAATTGCTGTTACGAAAAAAGCCCAAATTGTTAAAGGCATTCTTGTCATACTCATTCCTTTTGTTCTTAAGTTAATAACAGTTACAATATAATTTAATGAACCTATCAACGAAGATGCAATGAAAATAGACATAGAAAACAACCAAAGCGTCATTCCAGTTCCTGATCCAGAAACAGCTTGAGGTAAAGCTGATAAAGGAGGATAAATTGTCCACCCTGCCATTGCTGGTCCTGATTCAACGAATAAAGAAACCAACATTAGTAAAGAAGATATGAAAAAGAACCAATAAGATAACATATTTAAAAATCCAGAAGCCATATCTCTGGCACCAAGTTGCAATGGAATTAAAAGATTAGAAAAAGTTCCAGATAAACCACCTGTTAATAAAAAAAATACCATTATAGTACCATGAATCGTAACTAAACCAAGATACATATCTTCTTTCAAGACACCATCCGGAGCCCATTTTTCACCTAAGAAAAAAGATAAAAAATCAGAACTTTCTCCAGGCCATGCCAATTGAATTCTAAACAAAATTGATAACATCATTGCAACAAGACCCATAAAAACAGCTGTCATTAAAAACTGCTTACCAATCATTTTATGGTCTTGGCTAAAAATATACTTCGATACAAAGTTTTCTTCATGATGATGAACATCATGATGACCATGTGCATGTCCGTGCTCGTCGTGTGCTATTGAAGCCATTTTATTAATTTATTTTAGTATTAATAATAATTTTATAATTCTGAATTTTTACATTGGTTTAGCTACAGCTAATGTGTCAACAACTGATCCCATTGGCGCTGCTGCCGCTTCTGCAACAGGGAAATATTTGTCTTTGAATGTTTGTTTCATCATTCCATTCATCCATTTCTTGTAATCTGACTTTTCTTTAACCACTACAATCATTTTCATTTTATAATGTGCTCCACCACAGATTTTGTTACACATCAAAACGTAATTGAATTTAGGGTCATTTTTCTTTTTACGCATTTCTTCTGTCGTTATCGTAGGAGTAAATTTTGTTCTTGTAGTCATTCCAGGTACAGTATTAATTTGAGCTCTAAAATGAACAAAAAAGGCTGAATGTAATACGTCTTTGGCTCTAAAAACGAATTCATACTCTTGATCTTTAGATAAAAACAAAGTGTCTTTAACTATAATATCATCCCAAGCACTTGCGTCAATTTTTGGATCATGATTTTGTTTCATTTGAGATAACAATCTAAACAATCTTTCTTTTCTTGACAAATCAACTTTTAGAACAGAGATTGTTGAATCACTTAAAACAGTATCTCTATTGTTCAATAACTTTTGAATATTACGAATACCACTTGGACCTTCCATCATTATTCTTAGAGAAGAATCTATTGTATTAGTTGTAAGTAAAGCTAGTTCATTGTTATCAGTTGTTAATTTGTAATCAAATTTACCTAAAACATTATCCTTTCCAGCATAGCGCGCTGTCCAATCAAATTGTTTAGAAAATAATTCTACATGGATTGCATCTTTTCCTGACATACCTGTTAAATTATTCCATGTTTTAAGACCCAAAATAATAATTACAGCTAATACAACAGCTGGAACAACTGTCCAAAGCATTTCTAACTTATTATTGTGTGGATAATAAAATGCTGGAACACCTGGCTTTTTTACGTATTTGTATGTGAAATAAAACAACAAAAAATTTGTAAAAAAGAAAACGATTGTTACAATTATAAGGTTTAGTTCTAGTAACCAATCTGTTTCTACACCGCCAATTGAAGCAGCTTCGCCTCTTCCAGTCCAACCATATTTTAAAAACAAGTAAACAACTGAACCAAAAAACAAAATCATGAAACCAAGCATCATTTTTGCATTCAAATGATTATCTCTTGTAGATATTTCATGTTCTCCGGTTTTTCTAAGTTTTGAAGAAAGTTCATAAACACGAACAAGCTGAGCAATAGCAACTGCTCCAAGGATTATAACAAGTAAAATAATTAATTTATTTTCCATTTTTTTTATACTATATCGTTATTAAATATCGTGGTGAAGACTTTCGTCTAAGAATGGGTGATTAACTGGAGTTAACGGAGCTTTGGTCAAATTGTTCAGTACAACATAAATAAATACTCCTAATAACATTACAGCCATTCCTACTTCTAAAAATCCTATTTGCGCTTGTGAACCCATTGAACCTCCTGAAACCATAATGTAAACATCAACCCAGTGTCCAGCTAAAATAATTAAACCTACAACTGTTAAAATTCCAGCATGACGTTTTGCGTCTCTTGACATTAATAACAACATTGGGAAGGCAAAGTTTATAACAAACATGGCAAAATACATCAACTTATAATTATCGATTCTCATTTGATAGTATGTTACCTCTTCACCAATATTAGCATACCATATTAACATAAATTGAGAGAACCATAAATAAGACCATAAAAATGATGTTGCAAATGTCCATTTTCCTAAATCATGTATGTGTGAATCATTCACTTTTTTCAAATAACCTAATTTCTTTAAATATAAAGTTGTAATAACCAAAACAACCATAGTTGAACACCACATACCAGCGAATGTGTACCATCCGTATAAAGTTGAAAACCAGTGAACATCAATTGACATTAACCAATCCCAAGAAGATGTTGAACTAAATACAGCAAAAAACACTAAAAACAAAGCCCCTTGACGATAATTTTTAAAGTGTAATTCAGTTCCACCAATTCTATCTTCCTCTAATGAACGTTTTTTAAAACCATTCAAGAAATAGAAATAGGTGAAGAAGTATATAACAGTTCTAATCCAGAAAAATGTTTTATTTAAATAAGCAGACTTATTTTGAATTATTTCATCATGAGCAACTGTTTCCGGATCCATCCAAGAATAGATATGAGCTCCATCCATAAAAGTGATTGTCAATAAAACTAAACCTAAAATAGCTATACCATAAGGAATAAATCCTGCTACTGCTTCTATAACTCTTTTAACAGAAGCGTACCAACCTGTTTCCGTTGCATACTGTAATGCTAAAAAGAACAATGCACCTAATCCTAGAGCAAAATAGAAAAAACCATTAATTAATCCATTTGTTAAAAGTCTCGTTTTAAAATGGTGATCTCCCATTCCTGTTGCAATACCAACAACAGTCAGTAACAATCCGACAGCAATGAGTCCGAAGGTTACATTCTTAGCTTTCTTTGTAATTTGAAATTCCATCTCACTAAATTAATTAAGGTTTTACTGCTGTTGTATCACTTTTTGTCGCACTTGAAACTAATAATCCATTTGCATCAAATTTTCCATAACTTGCATCCTGAAACTGACGAACATAATGTACAAGTGTCCAAATTTCTTTTTTATTCAATAATGAATTATGTGCACCCATCATTCCTTTACCATAATAAATTGAATAGAACATTTGACCATCTGATAAAGCAGTCAAATTAGCATAATTAGGAACTCCAGCGTATGCGCCACTTGTAACCATTGGTCCGTTACCATCTCCTTTTTCTCCATGACAGTGCTGACACATTGCCGTAAACAATTCTTTACCATTTTTTAGGATAGTTTCTGAATTTTTCGCCGTTAACGGAATTGCATTTTTATCATTGATTGCTAAAGCATATTCGTCTAAAATACTTAAATCAATACCGAATAAACCATGTGTTTCTTTAAATGCAACATTAGCTTTTCTTAAATTGGGCATCATCAATTTAACTTCATTAGAATCCGTTCCATAATAAGGAATTGTGTTCCTTGGTGGAGTTTTAGCAGACAACAAAGATTTCAAAGCTGTTACTTCTTTACCTCTAATTTCCGCATAATCTACATAAGCCTCAATAGCAGGGGAACGATACATATCCGGCATATATTCATATCCTGAACTATCAGGATTGGAAGTACATGAACTCGTAAACAATAGCGCGAAAGCTAAAGTTGAAAATCCAAATACTGTCAAAAACGTTCTTTTCATCTTTTTATACGCTTTATTGCTTATTTAACTTCTTTTTTATCCAATTCAAAATAACCAGTGTCACTTAGAAGTGCATCAATATCTTCTTCAGTTATATTCGAGTTTTCACTCAATCTAATTTCCATAACAAATTTGTCATCTGTAGTTCTTGGATCAGGATTTTGTGCTGGCATACCTGGTAATGTTTTATTCAATAATAAGTAGGTTATTGCCATGCCATGTGCTGCACATAATACAGTAAACTCAAAAGTTACAGGTACAAATGCTAAAATATTATCTAAATAAGTGAAATTTGGTTTACCCCCTATATTCATAGGCCAATCAACAACCATAAAATAACGCATCCCTAAAGTAGCAAGTGTCAATCCTGTTATACCATATAAAAAAGCCATGATACCTAAACGTGTATTCTTAATTCCTATAATAGGATCTATACCATGAATAGGAAATGGGGAAAAAACTTCAGAAATTTTTACACCGTTTGATACGAGTTTCTTTGCGCCATCTTTCAAAATATGGTCGTCATCGTACATTACATAAATTACTTTATCTGACATTTTATTATCTATTAATGGTGGTTGTGATAATCAGGTGACTCTTTATAAGATTGCCCAGAACCTTTTAAGATTGTTTTTACCTCATTTAATGCTAGTACTGGGAAGAATCTTGCAAATAATAAGAAGAATACAAAGAAAAGGCCAATTGTTCCTACATATACTCCAATATCAATATGACTTGGATAATGCATGCTCCAAGCAGCTGGTACATAATCTCTATGAATTGAAGTTACAATAATTACATAACGTTCAAACCACATACCAATATTTACTACAATCGAAATGAAGAATGTAAACAATAAACTTCTTCTCAATTTTCTAAACCACATTAACTGAGGAGAAATAACATTACATGTCATCATTGACCAATATGCCCACCAATAAGGACCAGTTGCTCTGTTTAAGAACGCATAAGCTTCATATTCTACACCTGAATACCAAGATATGAACAATTCAGTAATATAAGCTGTCCCTACAATTGAACCTGTAACCATGATTACAACGTTCATATACTCTACATGCTTTGTATGAATGTATGCTTCTAAGCCCATTGCTTTTCGCATTACAAGCATTAATGTTTGTACCATGGCAAATCCTGAAAATACAGCACCAGCAACGAAATAAGGAGGAAAAATTGTTGTATGCCATCCGGGTATAACTGATGTAGCAAAGTCAAAAGATACAATCGAGTGAACCGAGAATACAAGAGGTGTAGCTAAACCAGCTAATACCAAAGAAACTAATTCAAAACGATTCCAGTTTTTAGCACGACCAGACCAACCAAAGGAAAGAATAGAATACATTTTTTTAGCTAGCGGTTTTTTAGCCCTATCTCGAATTGTTGCAAAGTCAGGAATCAAACCAATGTACCAAAATACTAGTGATACAGAAAGATAAGTAGAAATCGCAAATACGTCCCATAACAATGGGGAGTTAAAGTTAACCCACAATGATCCAAACTGATTAGGTAAAGGTAAAACCCAATAACCTACCCACAAACGACCCATATGAATTAATGGAAACAAACCAGCCATAAATACTGCGAAAATTGTCATCGCTTCTGCTGAACGGTTAATAGCCATTCTCCATTTTTGACGGAATAACAGCAATACTGCTGAGATAAGTGTACCTGCGTGACCGATACCTACCCACCAAACGAAGTTGGTGATATCCCATGCCCAACCAATAGTTTTGTTTAATCCCCAAACTCCGACACCTGTTCCTAATAGGTAAAGAATACACCCTACTCCATAAAGACCAATTATTAATGCTATACCAAATAAGATATACCACATTTTTGGAGCTTTATCCTCGATGGGACGGCAAACATCCTCTGTAATATCATGATAAGTCTTATGACCTAAAATGAGGGGTTCTCTAATTGCTGCTTCCTTTTGCATTACAAATTTTTATTTTCGATTAATGATGTGCTTTCTTTTCTCCGTGACCTCCACCGTGATGAGCAGATTCTTTAACAACTTGTAATTTACTTAGTTCTTTGTTGTCTTCGTTTCTAACTTTCACTTTATACCAAATATTCGGTTTAACACCAATTTCTTCAAGAGCTTGGTAACTTCTTTTATCCTCTGAACTTGTTCTAATATTTGAGCGAATGTCATTCCAGTCACCTACGATAATTGCATTTGTTGGACAAGAATCAGAACATGCTGTTGCAAACTCACCATCACCTACAGGTCTTCCGTCTTTCTTAGCTGACAATTTAGTTGCTTGAATTCGTTGAACACATAATGAACATTTTTCCATTACACCTCGTGTTCTTACGGTAACATCCGGATTTAACACCATTCGGCCTAAATCATCTTGTGCTGGATTTACTTCAGTAAACTTCTTATAAGATGGGTAGTTAAACCAATTGAAACGTCTTACTTTATATGGACAGTTGTTTGCACAATACCTTGTTCCAATACAACGGTTATAAGCCATTTGGTTTAAACCTTCGTTACTGTGAGTAGTTGCTGCAACTGGACAAACAGTTTCACATGGTGCATGATTACAATGGTGACACATTAAAGGCATGTGAACCACTTTAGGATTTTCAGCTGCCAATTCTGCTTTGTCGTATGAGAACGTTTCTTTATCTTTTCTAGTACCTACAGTTGACTCTTCATCTGAAGCGAAATAACGGTCAATTCGTAACCAATGCATCTCACGACCTCTTCTAACTTCATCTTTACCAACAACTGGAACATTGTTTTCTGATTGACAAGCAATTAAACATGATCCACAACCAATACATGAAGATAAATCAATAGTCATTCCCCAACGGTGTCCAATTTTCTCTACAGGATGTGCATCCCATAAATCAAACTCACTTACTGGAGCTTCTTCGTGCTCTAAATCTTTATTTAAACGTTGTAATGTATGTGCTGGATTATATGCTTCCTTTTCCTTGTGTGTGAAAATATCTAATGTAGTTTCACGAACAATTGAATGACGACCCATCACTGTGTGGTGAATCTGTGTGGCTGCAATTGGATAAGTACCTTCTGCTTTATCAATTCTAGCTATTGCTGAAAACTGAAAAGTGTCATTTGCAAAAGAAGTGAAAGAAAACGCATTCCCACCAATTGGTGTAGGGTTTCCGTTTTCACTTTCTAGATAACCACCATATTCTTTTGTTTGGAATGCAGCTTTACCAATTTTTTCTCCATTTGCTCCTCTTCCGTATCCAAGAGCAACACCAACTGTTTTCAATGCTTGTCCAGGCAATGGATAAACAGGTAATGTCAATGATTTTTTACCAACAGTAATTGTTGCTAAATTCAATCCATGTTCTTGGTCATAAGTAGTTACAAAACCACCGTCAACCATTTCAATTGGATTCATTGTGATATAGTTATCCCAAGTTACTTTAGTAATAGGATCTGGTAACTCTTGTAACCATGGATTATTTGCATGTATCCCTGTCCCAATTCCTGGTTTTTGATACATTACAACTTCTACATCCCCTGAAATAGGTAAACCTGAAACTGCTGCGTCTTTATAAGCTAAAGTTAATGGTGTAACAGTTGAAGCTATGCAACTATTGTGAGTTGTGTATGCGAAATCAGCTGTTGGGTATAATGTTGCAAATGTTTCTTTGATATAATCGTAAGCAACTGTTGAATCTTTACCACCTCTAGCTCTTTTTCCATTCCATACTAATAAAGATTCTAAAGCAGAAGATGTATTATGTAAAGGACGAATTGTTGGTTGAGCTATTGCATATTCGCTTTGTTTTGCTTTAAAGTCATTCCATGATTCTAAAGCGTGGTGATCAGGACAAATATAAGTTGTTAAAGCAGCGGTTTCGTCAGCATGCGATGCAAATGAAACAGAAGTTTTAATTCCTTTTAATGCTTTTGCAAACTCATTTCCATTTGGTAATGTATAAACTGGATTTACACCATACATTAACAATACATCTGGACCTTTACCCGCGATTATTTTATTTACTAATTTTTCTACCTGAGAATCTTGAGCTTGAAACAATTCAATAGAATCATTCATGTCAATTGTTGTCCCGTAAGTATTTAATAAATTGTTGATTTTATTTGTAAGAATTTGAAGTCCTACGTTGTTGCTTCCACAAACTACTATTGATTCTTTTCTTGACTTTTTCAATGAAGCAATTGCTTGATCTGCTGCTGCTTTTGCTGAACCTTTAAGTGCTGAGCCAACAGAAGTTGAACCACCTAAACCTTTTAAGATGTATGCTAAAACTGCTGCTTGCTCAGAAGGTTTAATCATTCCTCTGTAATCTGCGTTTGAACCTGTAACAGACATCACAGATTCAAAATGAATGAATTTTGACATCCATTCTCCATCTGGATTTCTTCTTTCACCAAATTGCTTCGCATATTCCGTTGGTAATAACCATGAACTTAAGAAATCTGCACCAACACTAACAATTGTTTTTGCTTTTGAGAAATCATAACTTGGTATAAGAGGTGCTCCGAAGTTTTTGAAGTTAGCTTCTCTTATTGCTGCATAAGAAACAGCATCATAAGTTACGTGTGCAAATTTAGTTCCTCCTTCTCCATTCAATAATAAAGCCATTTCATCAATAGCACGTTTCATTGATGGACTAATAATTGAATTTGTTAATAGAACAACATCTTTCGCTTTTTTAATATCTGCTGAAATTTCATCGTCAACTTTGGACCAAGATGTTAATTTTCCATTTGCAGTTGCTCCTGTAACGCGCTCGCTGTCGTATAAACCTAAAACAGAAGCGATTATTTGTGGATTAGCTGCACCTTTTGTAAAACCAAAATCTTTGTTTCCTTTAATGTAAATAGGACGACCTTCTCTTGTTTTAACTAATATACTTGCGTAAGATACACCATCATAATAAGTCGAAGCGTACCAAGTTGGCATACCTGGAGTAACGTTTTCTGGTTTCACTACGTAAGGAACCGCCTTTGTTACAGGCGCCTCACAAGCTGCTAAAGTTGCTGCTGCAACTGAGAAACCTAAAAATTTAAGGAAATCTCTTCTAGCAGTTGAAGTTTCGTTCAACTTTTCGTCCGCTAAGAAATCTTCAATCGTCTGTTGATGAGGAAATTCCTGCTCTTTGTGCTTGATGAATTCAGGAGTTTCCTTTAATTCTTCAAGACCTTTCCAATATTTTTTTGTTATTCCCATAGTCTATGTTTCGACAAGAATATTATTAATTAATTAATAGTGACATTTTGCACATTCCCAACCACCTAATTCGTTAACGGTAATTTTTCCGTCTTTCAAATATTTACGATATAAGGCTTTGTCTTTTTTCAATCTTCTATGAATTTCATCGTAGTAACCACTTTTTCCGTTTCCTATTGCCACTTCTTTTGCACCGTGACATTCAATACACCAACCCATAGTTAAAGTAGGTTTAGTTAATTTGATGTTACCTTCGATTTTGTTTAATTCTTCAACTGGTTGAACTTTTGCAGTTTCAGTCATTGTTTTCATATCTCCATGACATTGCTTACAATCAATTCCACCAACTACAACGTGTTGTGAGTGATTAAAATAAACGTGATCAGGTAAAACGTGAACTTTGTTCCAAATAATTGGATTTACTTTTCCTGTGTATTTACCAGCGCCACTTGGATCCCAACCTGCAGCTTTATAAATTTTTTGAATTTCACCAGCAAATGGTTTTCCTTCACCGTTGATTTGTTTATGACAGTTCATACAAACATTCACTGAAGGAATTCCAGCATGTTTAGATTTTGTTACTGAATTGTGACAGTATTTACAATCGATACCATTGATTCCCGCATGAGCTGCGTGTGGGAAAGCAATCGGTTGTGATGGTTGATAACCCTCAACTACACCAATTCTTGAAAGAGATTGTAAGAAACCAACTATTAGTGAAATTACGACTATTAAAGTAGTAACTCCAACATATACTTTATATTTCCAAGCCCAAGATCTAAATTCTTCACCGTAAGTTAATTTTTCTTGAGAAGCTGCATCATCAGAAGTTGCAATGTTTAATTGCCTTTTTACTCCTCCAACAGCCATAATTATTACAATAAAAATTACACCCATCACTATCCAAATCCACCCAATTGAACCTTCTTCTTCAGATTCTGCTGAAACATCACCCGTAGAACCATCTGTAGTACCACCAGTTGAGGATGCAGCAGCTGCAGGGTCTGGTTGAGCATCGACCCAATCCATGATTGCGTCTATATCTTCTTTTTTCAAATCTGGGAAAGCAGACATAGCAGTAGGAGACCATTTGGAAACCTCAGCAGCGTAAGGGTCACTTGCCGCAGCAGTTTGCCAATTATTTACCCATTGGTAAATTGAACCTTCCTTTGCGCCACCAGCTGACCATTTGTCACGAACCTGAAACAATTTAGGACCAGTTCCATTTTTGTGTGTTTGGTGACATGTCGCACATTTCGACTTGAAAAGAGCCTCTCCTTGAGAAAAAGCATTGAAATTGAGCAGCGACAAACTAATCAATAAGATAGTTGCGGCTAGCTTTCTAAGACCATTAATCATTTGAATATTAGATATTTTCATGAAAATAATTACTAAATTCTATTTAAAAAAATACGATTTTAACGCATTTTAACGAGAGCAAAATTAGAAGTTTAGCTGTATTCAATGACAGTTTTATGACAAAAATCAACTGAATCATGCCAATTTAAAATGATTCTAAATAAGATAAGCTTTTAAGTTTCTTTAACAAATTGAAATGAAGTGTTTTATAACTTCCAAAAATAGACACTTGAAAGCAAGCGAATAAAAATGATTCTTATACATTTGTAGCTATTAAAACTATTTTCCTGATGAATTTACTGTCCAAAGCTTTTTTCCTTTTAATTTTTATTAATACTAACCGCTTAATGGCACAAGTGAATGTAGTGAAAGATAATCGTATTAGCGAAAAAGTAATTAACAAGGCACAAAAACAAATCTTAGGTTATCGCTTGCAAATTTGCTTTGATTCTGATAAAAACCTAGTGGATCAAATGCGAACAAAATTTATCAATCAATACCCAAAAATTGATACCTATATAACTTTTGATGCTCCAAATTTTAATTTGAAAGTTGGTGATTTTAGAACTCAAATTGAAGCTGAAAAATTAAAAGAAAAAATTATTGCTGATTACACCATAACTATTATTCACAAGGAACTTATTAATTTACCACGAGTAGATTAACCACAATACACGAAATATGAGTGTTAATTTACTTAAAAAGATTTGCTTTCCCCTATCCGCAAATGTCGAAAAGTACCTGAAAAAATACAATCGAATTATTGAATTACCACTTTCTTATGAGAGTTTGTTGCGTTACCAAGATTCGTTTCCCTTAGGTGATTCGCTTTGGATTTCTGTTATGTACAATCAAGATGACTTTAATGAGATTAACAAAGGTCTATGTTATATTTATTCGTTACTAAAAACAGATGGAGATGTTTCTGTGATAGAACATTTAAGAGTTGACCGAATTGACTTTTGTTTGTTTGGTAATTCAAATCCATTTAGAATTAAAATCATTAATAACTTCAACGATAACTACGATTATTTCTACGTAAAGAAAACAGATGTTTCACGTGTACTTGGATTGGAAATGGAAGACATTATTTCTCCTAATCGAATAAATTATTTCATCAACGAAAACACACTAATTGAAGAACACATCTCTGGAATTCCTGGTGATGATTTTCTTAAAAGTGAAATAAATCATCCAAAAACTAATAAAACACGCTTAGCTAAGGAGTTTATTAAGTTTAATGAACGAAGTTTTTACACTCTTTTAGGCGACATGCGCTCATACAATTACGTAGTTGAAGTTACACATGATTTTGATGATGTTCAATATCGTATTCGTTCAATTGACTTTGATCAACAATGTTATGAAGGAAGAAAAAATTTCTACTTACCTCAATTTTTTAAGGAGAATAATGTTTTGGTTAAACTTTCGCTTGAGATGTTAAATGAACGTTCAATCAATCAATATCAAATTGAGGAACGATCTCGTTTAGTAAGACGAATAAAACACTCCCACAAAATCCTTGAGGATTTATTCAAAACGATGGAAAAAGAAACACTTTCAAAACCTGAGAAAATTATTCAACTTGCAAAAGAACTTTCCATTCATCACAACGATAATAGTTTTAAAGATTGCAAAAATATGATCGAAATTCTTCGTTTGAATTTACAGCACCTAAACAGAAATTCAAATTAAAAATGCTTCCAGCCTTGAGCTTTTAAGGTAATTGCAGATCCTGATCTATCAATGAAATAGATTCCGTCTTTTTCATCGGTGATATGTCCAATGATTGTCATATTTGGGTTGCTATTTACTTTCTCAAAATCTTCTTGTTTAACAGTGAAAAGCAATTCATAATCCTCACCCCCATTTAATGCGCAGGTGCTTGGGTCTAAATTAAAATCAATTGCTGTCATTGAAGTTTTGGCGTCGATTGGAATTTTTTCGTCGTACAAATAACATCCAACTTTACTCGCTTTACAAATATGTAAAATCTCCGAAGCTAAACCATCTGAAATATCAATCATCGAGGTTGGGACTACTTCTAATTCTTTCAAATATTGAATAATATCAACGCGCGCTTCTGGTTTCAATTGACGTTCGATAATGTAATCGTGGCCATCTAAATCGGGTTGAATGTTCGGGTTGGCTTGAAAAACTTCTTTTTCTCGTTCTAGTAATTGTAAACCCATATAAGCAGCGCCCAAATCTCCTGTTACAACTAATAAATCGTATTCTTTAGCTCCACTTCTATAAGCAATTTTATCTTTTTGTGCTCGACCAACAACTGCTATATTAATCATCAAGCCTGCGCGAGAAGAGGTTGTATCGCCACCAATCAAATCAATTTTATAGTGTTCACAAGCTAATTTTATTCCTTCATACAATTCTTCCAAAGCTTCCAAAGAAAACTTACTAGAAACAGCAATAGAGACTGTTATTTGTTCAGGAATTCCGTTCATTGCACAAATATCAGAAACATTAACCGCCACAGCTTTATAGCCTAAATGCTTCAAGGGCATATACATCAAATTGAAATGAACTCCTTCCACTAAAGAATCGGTCGAAAGCAATAATGATTCTGTTTCAGAGAGCGCAATTACGGCTGCATCATCGCCAATTCCTAATAAGGTGTTCGGATTTCTATTTTCAAATTGATTAGTTAATTGGTCAATTAAGGCAAACTCACCTAATTCATCAATGTTTCTTAACTTCTTTTCTTCACTCATGCGATTAAACTAATTTTAAATCTGGTTGCAAAATTAAGAACAAAATCAACGAATAAGGGATTAAGGTTGAATGACACCTAAATAAATAAGAATTGGATCTGTATTTTGAATAAGATTAGAAACATTTTTTTGAATAAGTACATCTGGTTTTATGGGTTCTAGTTGTATTTTCTCATATTTAGTCGGGGTAAATTTCAAAGTTGAAATCATTATCGGAAATTGAGAATTTTTTAAACGAATGGTTGCGCTATTTCCAAAAGTACCACTCATTGGACCCATACAC
>CALPMC020000081.1 GCA_943324565.2 Chitinophaga pinensis
AAATTTACTGAAATAGTAGGTAATTAGTTTAGAAGAAATTATTGCGAGAATAAACTTCAAATCATATTTATCGTCAAGATTTATTTTCCACTTATTGTCTGGCTTTTGAAATTCAAGAACTTTATTATTCCATCTTATTAAATGAGTCATGCTATCATTAGTATATAAGCATTGATCATCAAAATATGCAATTATGGAATTATTATTACCACTTGTTCTTCTTACTATTATTTTTTCACTTTCAAACAATAATTTGAATTTAGGTCGATGAAAATACTCTGCATTATTTTCATAATCCATATACTGATTATCAAAAATTACAGAGTAACGACTAATATTAGATCCAATAATGTATTTTTTAAAACCCTCCTTATATTCATTATAAATTACATCATCTTTTTTAAAAAAAATAGGGCTTCCAGATTTTGAATGTGCAACAACACCAACGTTTATGCAAACTAATTCTCCAAGCTTGTAAGAATTAGTGTTCAATGATTTGTATATTGAAATATCCTTTGCAGAAACATTTGTTTTAAAAGAAGTGTTTTTTAGCGTACCAAAAAAACTTTGAGGAATTTGAACACCATCGTCATCTATACCTAATTTTATATTTGATATGAATTCCTTATTTTTAGCTTTTCTGATGTTGTAAATAAATGTTTGTCTTGCTACATTTTCAAAAATTACTTTTTCACCAAAATCAACTATTTCAATTAATTCATAGTTTGAAATAACATTCTCTCTCATTAGTTTGCCATACTTTTCTTTTAAAAAGGAAGTTGGTAAGATAAATGAATTATATCCAAAATTCTTTAAATATTTAAGACTTATTGAGATGAAACAAACAAACAAATCCCAATGACCAGTTAAATCATTTTTATACTTCTCAGAAAGCCAAGAAACCATTTCTTTGTCATTATCTGATAAAGTCCAATTTGAAACATATGGCGGATTACCAATGATAATGTCAAAACCACCTTTTTCGAAAACATGAGGAAATTCTTTCTCCCACGAAAAGGCTTTATCTCCTGCCACTTCGGGGTCGTCAATCAAGGAGTTGCCACATTTGATGTTGTTGTTCAAGGAGTTCAGTTTTCTGCCTTTTTGAGCCGTACGCAACCACAACGAGAGCTTGGCAATTTCCACACTTTCGTCGTTTAAATCCACGCCGTAAATGTTGTTTTCCAAAATACTGGTTTCTACATCGCTCAAAATCATACTATCGCCCATCAATTTTGCTTGCAATTCGTCCACATAACGGTGTTCGGCAATCAGAAATTCAAGTGCTTGGTTCAAAAACGCTCCCGAACCACAAGCCGGGTCACAAATCGTGAGTTGCAACAGCCACGCTCGGTAATCGGTGAGTTTGTCTAAATGCGCTTTTTTGGTTTTAGTTTGTATCTTCTGGTCGTTGGTATAATCTTCATCTACCATTTTCAATTCGGCTTTTTTCTCCGTACACAATTTTCCAACGGTATTGTCAACGATGTATTTCGTAATGTATTTTGGGGTGTAGAAAACACCATCTTTCTTACGTCTGGTCTTGGTTTTATCAATAGTTGCTCCTTCAATTTCGGATTTTATTTCGTCAATTTCGTTTAGTGAATTTTCAAAAATGTGTCCTAAAATGTTCACATCTACGTCACTTTCAAAATCGTAATCACTTAATAAAAGTGAATGTTTATGCAAGAGATCATCGTCGATACTTACTTTGTCTAATACATCGTCTGGGGCAAACAAACCACCATTGTATGCGAAAATTTCAAATTGAGCTGTAATTGCATCGCCTGTTTTTTTGCCAAATGCAGGCAAAGTAACTTTTGCTCCCGAATTTAAATCATCAAAATACCTTTTGTATCGTTCGTATAATGAAACATTGATTCGTTTAACCTTAACAATATCTTCCCACTCTAAATTGATTCTACGAATGAGATTGGTAGGCACCAACTGTCTATCTTCGGCGAAGAATATAAATAAAAATCGGTCTAATAGTTTTTGTGTTTTTTTGAATAGTAAAAGTTTATCGTATTGTGGATTAAGTTCTACTAAATTGTTGTAAAGCGCTCGTTTAAAGGTTGAATAATCTTTGTAAAGTTGTTTTGTAATTTGATTCTCTTTAGAAACAGATTCATCTTTTAAATGCTTTGGGACATTATTTTTAATATTCTCATAAGACAAACAGATATACAATAAACTAAATTCCTTCTTTGTTAATTGGAATAAATTGAATTCGATAAAATCAACTGTATTTTCAATATAGAATCGTAGTTTCTCAAAGTTGGATGTAATTACATAAATACATTCTGGGTGATTTACTTTGTACAGAAACGCTTGGTCTTTTACTTTTTCTAAGTCAGTCGTATTTGTTCCTTTCAGTTCTATTACTCCAACTACTTTTTCATCTACTATGATTGCTCCATCTGCCTTCTTGGAGTTCGTTTCGTTTTTTTGTTCTGTAACTAAATTATGATTTGGTTTAGGTGGTTTCGTATATCCAAGAACCTTTACAAACAAGTCATCTAAAAATTCTCCTTGGTATTGTTCTTCTTTTAATCCTCTTATTTTTTGTTGGATTTCTAAATTTCCAAAATGAGAAAAGAATTCATTCCATTTTTCATCAATAACTGCTTGATTTAATAATTGTAATTCCTTTTTTATAACGGAAGATTGAAATAATGCCATTGGAAGATAATATGAATGATTTAGAAACGTAAAGTTGCGAATTATTTAGGAAACAGTTATTGGTAACTCATTAGATAAATCGCTTAATTTAATAGTATTTTTTACATGGTTACCCTTGTGTTAGCTGTAAAATTCCAGGCACCAATTGTTTATCCAATTTTGAAAAGGCAAACCATGGTTCGACAAGCTCACCACAAGCTTTTCAACAAGCTCACCACAGGTTTTTTCACCTCCCTTAATCTCCGTCAGCTGACGGAAGGGAAACAACTTCCTCCCTTGATTCCTCTTCAAGGAGGGAACAACTTCCTCCCTTTGAGGGAGGATTGAGGAGGGTGATTGGTATTGCGTGGGGATGAGTTGGGTATTGATTTGCAGATCAATTTGGTCCACTTTATTTTTCAGGCTTTCGAAATTGTCTTCTAATCGATTCAAACGCGTATTTATAGTATATCCTTTTAGCAGGTAGTCTTTCAATACCCGATTTGCCCAAATACGAAATTGTGTTCCTTGCTTTGAATTGACACGATAGCCGACTGATAATATTACATCAAGATTGTATAAAACCACAGGTTTGTCAGAATTTGCAATGTGCATTTTTTGCACATTGCTTTTTTCATCTAATTCTTCAGATGAAAAAATATTTCGTAAGTGTTTGGTTATAACAGTTCTATCTCGTTGAAATAATTCGGCTATTTGACTTTGGGTTAACCAAACCGTCTCCTTCTCTTGGTCAATACTCACCTCAATATGTTCAGCTAGTTCGTTGGGACGATAAAGTATAATTTCATTTTTCATTGCTTATCAAAAATAACGAATTATTTTATAAATTCCTATCCCACTTCTATCGCTTTTATAAAGCCGTCTATAAAGAAGAGATTGTTTACTTGAACTTTTAATTCGTAACAGTTTCTCTTGTTGTTGTAGTGAATAAATGGAGCTGATAATGGGTTTTGGTCTTTGAGTAAAAGCACTTGTTTTAAATCTAATTCTAATTATTTTTGATACTAAAAATCAAATTTTCTAAACCAACTGAATAAATTGTTGGATGAAAAATATAAATTGAATTTCAAAATTCACAATTAATATCCAAAACTAAAAAGCCGTGTTTTGGCAGTTTGTCCATTTACTTTTGAATTCAACTAATAAAGAAATAAAACGATGACTGAACAAGAATTAATCGCAAAACTGGACAAATTAACAGCGTTAAAAAGCCAAGCAATCAAGGACCAACTTTATGAAAAAGCTGCTTCATTACACGACGAGAATAGAAAATACAATGGGAAATTGGAAGATTTATTGAACAAGGATCAAAATCCAACTGATTCATCTGGAAATCACGAATGACTTTAATTCATTCTATTCGCTCGATCTAGACATTCTTGCATTTTGGCTTTATTCCCTAATTTTTCGTAGTTAATCGCATTGTTTTTCCACGGACGTTTGTCGTTTGGATGGTATTGAATTACTTTATTGTTAAAGTTGATGGATTTCTGATAATCTCCCAACATTCCGTAACAATTTCCAATGTTCAAAAGCGCATCTAAACTAGTGGGATTCATTTTCAAAACTTCATTGAAATTATCAATGGCTTTGTTATAATCGCCTTTTGAAGCAAAATCATAAGCGATTGAAAAATAATAATTTGCATCTTTTTCACCATTTAAAGTATCCACTTTTTGGTTTAAAGGTTCGAGTAAATTATTGATTCCCACTTTTTTTAATGCGTCGCGTGCTACAATTGCAGCCTGAAATTCTGGACTAAACTGCAATGCTTGATTATAGCAATAAGAAGCATACATAAAATCTGCCTTATCATTCTGATAAACTGTTCCCAAATTATAGTAAGCTTCAGCTCTTAAATTTCTACTCGGTTCGCAGCCAATACACTTTTTATAATTTTGAATGGCTTTGTTTGCGTCTTTCATATATAACTGATAAACAACAGCTGTTTTCAAATAACTTTCAGCAAATTTCGGGTGCATTTTCAATGAAATAGCAAAGGCTTTAAGTGATTCTTTTGCCAATTCAATTTGCTTCGATGAATCTTTTTCTGCCATTGCTTTCACCAATGTTTGTTCCGCAAAATGACGTTGATTTTGAGCACTGTTTTGCCCTGTTTTGATATCCGTTGAAAAAAGCGTGTAATTATCTTTCCAAACTTTATTTCTATCAATCGTTTTAAAGGAATACAATGAAAAGATAATTCCACACACAACAAATAAAGGAATTGCTTGATTCGTAGCGGATTTTGCAGTTCCCCAATTGATTTTCTTTGCTAATTCAATTAAACCGATTACTACTAAAAGCACAAAACCCAAAGTCGAAGTGAATAAAAATCGCTCTGCAAATATTCCTCCACGTAGAATTGTGAAAGCTAAAGCAGGACCAAAGTTTAAGTAGAAAATCGCCAGTGGAATTCCCAACATTTTTTTATTCCAAACGAGTTTAATCGCAAAATAGGCACCGATGAAAAACACCAATAATCCAACTAGAGCTAATGGGTTTGAGAAATCAACTGCTGGAATTTGATTGTAGGAATAATCATAGCGCAAAGTTATTGGTAAGACCAATAGATTCAAACCAAAACCAAATAGATAGAACGCCATTGAATACTTTGCCGAATCGTTCTCGTGCGGCGGAATGTAAGGGTAATTAATGATGTCAATTGGTATGGTAGCTTCTAAGGTTCCTAAAGCCATTTTTTTCTGAACAAAAAAGAAAAATATCGCCAGAAACACAGGAACACTTTTTAAAGCACTTTGAACAATTGTTTGACTATCAAAAACATAGTAAAAAACTGGAATTAATACCAAACCTGTAAGTGCGGTTTCTTTCGACAACATTCCCAAAAATGAAAAGGCAAAAACGAAAGGCAGATACCACCATTTTTTAGTCTTGATATGTCGAAGTACGAAGAAAAGCGCAACGAATAAATTAAGGAAACTCAATAATTCATCTCGACTTTTAATGTTTGCAACAACCTCTGTGTGAATCGGATGAGCGATAAAAAGTAAGGTTGCAATCAAGGGGAGCCACTGATGAAATTTTCCAAAAATTTGTTGCAAGACTAAAAATAGAAAAACGCCACTCAAAGCAAAAATAAGCACATTATTAAAGTGACTGACGTGAGGCGCATTCCCAAAAAACTCAATTTCAATGGCAAAAGTGATCAAAGAAAGCGGACGATAATATCCCAATTTCACATCAGAAAACTCCCACAAATCCATTTTTAAAATCTTTGGAATACCTTTGATTCCTTCTTGCACATTCAGATTTTGTGCAATTGCTCCTGTATCGTCAAGCGCATAATCGTGGTTTATTGTGTTTGCAAAAAGTAGAAATCCAATAAAAAACACGATTGCACTCCAAGCAATTAACTTTGTTTTTCCAAGTGTTGAAAAGAAATCTAAATCAAACCAAGGTTCGGCTGTCAAAGTTGGAGTTGACACAGCTTGTGCTGAATTCGATTTTGTTTGATTTTTTGCCATTTTTTAGTTGCTAATTAATTGTAAATATGAGAAAAAAGCTCGAAAAATAGTGTTTCATTTTTTTTCACAAATAAACTTTTAGTAATTTTAAAAGCAAATCTAAAAATATGTTTAGAAAATCAAACCTTCTTTTTGCTTTAGCTTTTCTTTCAGGAATAGCAACTGCACAAGATTCAGAATCAATTGCTTCTATTTTTTCTAATCAAGGATTGACTTTGGATGTTGTTTCCGCTTCGCAAGATCAATCGACTTTTGCTGGTATTTCAAAAGAAACCTCCTCTTTAATTGTTGCTCAAAAGAAAATTGGCAGTTACAAACTTCCCGAAAAAATTGATTCGAGTTTAACGGAAGGCGCATTTCGACCTGAAGGTTTTTCTGAAAATGAATATTTGTTTTTTAGTGTTTACGATGCTTCGAGTTTTATTAATGAAAATAAAAGCTTTATTCTACCTCAAACCGATATGCGAAGAGACAATTGTTTAACCTGCTCAAATTATTCGAATTTTGTTATGAATTCATTTGAGAATAATCCTAGTAGGTCAATCGCAACTTTTGGATATTACCGTCCGCAAAGATTTACTCCATACCACCGATTCAATGAGCAAAGAAGAATTAGAAAAGTTGGAATTGACATTAAAAAGATCGATAAAACAGTAGATTTATTTACAGAGTCTAATGCTGTTGTAATGTTCACAGATAACTTTTCTGCTTTTATTCGTTTAAATCTTGACGGCACAATTGCATCTGAAAATGAAATTCAATTGAAAGAACCAATTTTTTGGTCAAATAAAGGTCGTGGAGTGGTGAAAGATGAAGTAACAAACGAATATTACATATTTACTGAAACTAATTTTTCTTACAATTGGTACAGTTTAAATTCAGAAACAGGAGCAACAAAATTCATTACTAAAATGAATGATGTTTGGGAAAATCCAAATTTTAGAATAGAAGAAGGAACACTTTACTACCAACAAAACAAGGCGGGAAAATTGGAAAATTACTCGTTAGATTTAAAAAATTGATTGATTTTCAATATTATTTTCTTCCTTTAATCCCCTTTCTTTTCCACACAATTTCTAACTTCGTAAAATGAGTTGGTTAGAGTTGGTAAAAAAGTACTTTCCAGATGTTTGGCAATACTTAATAATTATATTAATTTTCATTATCGCTGCTTTGTTTATTCTGTAAAGTGCTTTTCGATAGAAGATTAATCGCAATTTAAACAAGTTTGTTTACTTGTTGTTTTTTCAGAAAAAATGAATTTTATGCTTAAACAAAATAGTTTTCTTGGTTTGCCTTCGAAGTCAATTTTTACATTCATTTTCCTATTTTATTTTGGGAGTTTTTCAGCTCAAATTGATGCTTCGCTAAACATTGATTCACTTTCACATATTAATTATCAGCAATTACATCAAGCCAACTTAAACGATGTTTGGGCTTATGCCGATGGTCAAGGAAATGAATATGCAATCGTAGGTACTTCAAAAGGAACTTCAATTGTAAATGTTACTGACCCAAATAATCCTGTTGAAGTTTTTTGGCTTTCTGGAACTGAATCTATTTGGCGCGACCCTTGCGTTTATGGTGATTACGCATACATTACAACGGAAGCTCAAGACGGTTTAACAATCATTGATTTGAGTCCTTTACCTGAATCAACAAATTTACCTCACACACTTTACACAGGTCCACTTGGGAATTCGTGGCAAAGCGCACATACTTGTTTCGTTTCTGAAGATGGTTACGCGTATATTTTTGGTTCTAATAGAGGAAATCGTGGAGCTATAATCTTAGATGTTCACACCAATCCGATGTCACCTATTGAAGTGGGTGTTTTTGATGAATGGTACGTCCACGACGGATACGAACGAAACGACACGCTTTATTTAGCTCATATTTATGAAGGATTTATTAGTTTAGTGGACGTTTCAGACAAAGCAAATCCAGTTTTAATCGGCACACGAACAACACCCAATAACTTTGCTCACAATGTTTGGCCATCTCAAAACGGTCAATTTATTTTCACAACAGATGAAGTTTGTGGAGCTTTCCTCGCTGCTTACGACATTTCAAACCCAACTCAAATCACTGAAGTAGATCGCATTCAAAATTCGCCGAGTACTGGAGTTGTTCCCCACAATACACACGTCAAAGGCGATTTTACCATTACAAGTTATTATTCAGACGGTGTGATTATTCACGATGTCACTTATCCCTACAATATGATTAAAGTTGCTTCATTCGACACTTATCCAGGACAAACAATTGGATTTGATGGCTGTTGGGGCGTTTATCCCTTTTTACCTTCAGGAACAATTTTAGCATCTGATATTACAAAAGGTCTATTTATCTTAAACCCAAGCTATCAAAAAGCTTCTTATTTGGAAGGTACTGTACGTGATGAATCCAATAATCAAGTGCTAAATGACGTTACAGTTCAAATCATTTCAAACGATCAAAACGAACGCACCAATTCAAGTGGATTTTACGCAACAGGACTTTTTGGAACAGGAACTTATCAAGTTTCATTCTTCAAAGTTGGTTATTATCCCAAAACGGAAACTGTTCAATTGATTCAAGGACAAATTGTTAATTTAGAAACTGTCCTCACCCCTATTCCTCCTTTTGCGTTGAATGTTCGTGTTTATGAAGCTGGTACTTCCAATCCTATCACCGATGCAATAATCAATCTAAAGATTCCATTGATAACCCACGAAGGAAACTCGAACGGATTAGGAGAACGCGATTTTGCACTTTATTATGCAGAAGAATATCAAATAACAGTTGGAAAATGGGGTTATAATTCCAATTGCTTTAGTCAAGTTTTAGATGAAAACACAATGACTTTGAACGTTGAATTGTCAAAAGGCTACTACGATGATTTTGAATTAGATTTTGGTTGGATTGTAACTAGTACTGCTTCAACTGGTGTGTGGGAAAGAGGAATTCCGAACCCAACCGACGGAACAATGGTTGGTTTTGACGCACCTTACGACTGTGGAGATAAAGCTTTTGTAACAGGAAACGACCCAAACTTGAATGGCGACTTCGACGATGTGGATGAAGGTCAAACAATCTTAATTTCCCCACAAATGGATTTAACGAGTTATTCAACACCTTACATCAATTATGCACGAGCATTTTTCTGTTTTCACGGAGTAACTCCCTTTGATGACACTTTGAAAATCTTTCTTTCAAATGGTACAACATCTGTATTAATAGATCAAATTGGAGGACCACATGGAAACTTAATGAATTTTGAAGCGGTCAGCATTCCAATTGCTGGACTTTTACCAATCACAACGACGATGCAATTGACAATTAGAATTTCGGATGAAGATCCAAATATAAATGTCACAGAAGCCGCTTTTGATCATTTTAGAGTGACGGAAATTAGTACTTTATCAAATCAAATAATACCTGCTCAGGATAATCTGTTAATTTACCCAAATCCAACCAAGGATTTTATCACTATTTCTGGAGTTAAAGAAGATGATTTAATTCAACTATTTGATATTCAAGGAAGATTATATGTTAATGGAAAATCTGAAAAATCTTCCTATAACTTAAATTTAAATGGAATAAAAAGTGGTGCTTATTTCTTAAAAGTGAATGACCAGGTATTTAAGATTGTAAAAGAGTAAGTACTATTTTATTTACTTCAAAAAAAATCAAAGTTTAAGCTATTAAAAATAGCTGATTCAATTGTTAATCACGCTATTTAATGCAAACAATTAATTTTTTATTTCGCTTGAAAGCCATCAAAATATTCCTCTACGCTCCATGCTTCTGCTTTTGCAGCGAACCAAGGTTTAATCTTAGGCCACAATTCCCCGAATAGTTCAGAATCACGATACTTATTCAAAGATTCCTCTGAATCCCAAATACTGTAGGTCATAACGATACTTGGATTATTTATATCTTTCAATAGTTTCATTCCACGACAGCCTGGAAAAGAAGCTACCTTCCATTTTACTGTTTCAAAATGTTCAAAAAAAGCAGGTAATTTATCCTCTTGAAAAGTTATTTTTACAATCCTTGTAAGCATAATTCTTAAAATAATGAATGAATATCTTTTCGCGATCCTGCAGGTATAAACTCAATTCGAATAATGTCACCAACACGAACTCCGAACAGCTTCGTAGCTCCACCTGTACTTCCATTTGCTCCTCGGTTAATTGCAATTTCAAGTAAATCATTACTATTGAAAATTGCAACACGTTCACCCATTGCGACATCATTATAATGCTCCGAGATCACATCAATGTGGTAACTTTTATCAACGTAATAAATGATAAACGGTGTGTTTTCTCCAAAACGTTCAAAATCAGCTTTTTTTACGTTGGTAATTATGTTTCCGAAAGTATCAGTATGAATAACAGTACCTTGAATCAAGTATTGTTCAATAATCGGTTTTTGTAAAAAGGCTTTTTTGTAAGTGTAAATTGGTTCTGTGAAACTTGAAAGAGGTACGTTTTGTGCAATTTTTGATGCCAATTCAACGAAGCAAGTTTTTGCAGTAAACTTTAACATTTCAGGAAAAGAAGTAATTGAAGAAAAGCGATGCAATTCATCAGGAACGTTTTCATCCAAAAAAGATCCAAAGAAACCATTATCATTCGAAATAAAATATTGGCCGCGATACTTCATTATTGTTGGAAAACTCATTGAATTTCCTTTTAAGTTAGGCTCGCTATCCACTCCAATGATATGAATACTTCCTGCTGGAAATTCTTCAAAGCAACAATGTAACTGAAATGCAGCCTCGGCAACATCAAACGGTTTAATAGAATGCGAGATGTCGATTATGTTCGCACTTGGTATTTTTTTTAGTACAGCACCTTTCATCGCCGCAACGTAAAAATCTTGTAAGCCAGAATCTGTTGTTAAAGTTATGATTTGCATGAAAAATCAGAATTCAGTATTCTAATAATTTATAATTTTACCAAAAGTAATGTAATTCAAGAAACCCAAAACAAATACCAAGAAAATAGTTGAATACAGGAACAAGAAATTTAGAAATTACAGGCGTAAATCCCGCTGAATTATTTGGAATTAATGATGCGAATTTTAGACACATCAAAACTTTTTTTCCGAAGTTAAAAATCACTGCGCGTGGAAATGTTATCACTTTAGTTGGCGACGACGAAGTGATGGATGAATTTGAACGAAAGTTTGATTTAATGGTGCAACATTACCACAAATTCAATCACTTAACAGAAAACAATATCGATAATTTGATGTTGGTCGATGGTTCAAAAATGCTTTCCAACGACGATGGCTCAGAAACATTAGTGCACGGAAACGGTGGGGCTAAAATCAAAGCGCGAACAGTCAACCAGAAGAAATTAGTGCAAGCTGTCGATAAACACGATATGGTTTTTGCTGTTGGTCCTGCGGGAACTGGAAAAACGTATACCGCAGTTGCCCTTGCCGTTCGTGCCTTGAAAGCAAAAGAAGTAAAACGAATTGTATTGACACGTCCAGCGGTGGAAGCAGGAGAAAATTTAGGTTTCCTTCCAGGAGATTTGAAAGAAAAACTCGATCCATATTTAATGCCTTTGTATGATGCCTTACGAGACATGATTCCTGCAGAGAAATTAGCAGATATGTTGGAATTTGGCGTTATTGAAATTGCTCCACTTGCCTTTATGCGTGGTCGTACATTAGATAAAGCTTTCGTAATTTTAGATGAAGCGCAAAATACCACTCCGATGCAAATGAAGATGTTCCTAACTCGAATGGGAATGACAGCGAAGTTTGTGATAACTGGAGATATGTCGCAAGTCGATTTACCACATAAACAGAAATCAGGTTTGGCTTATGTTCTAGATGTATTGAAAGACATAGACGAAATTGGAATTGTTCGTCTTGGACAAAGCGATGTCATTCGCCATAGTTTAGTAAAGAAAATCGTTCAAGCTTTCGACGAAGTGGAAGCTGAAGAAAAGAAAAAAGAAGCAGCAATAGCTGAAGAAAAAAGGAAATTTTATAAAGATAAACGCGACGAAAAATGAATGCAATAACTTCTTCGGAATTTAATTTTAAAGGACAAAAAGCTGTTTACCACGGGAAAGTTCGTGATGTTTACACGCTTGAAAATGAGGTATTAGTGATGGTGGCTTCCGATAGAATTTCAGCTTTCGACCACATCCTGCCAAAAGGAATTCCCTTCAAAGGTCAAGTGTTGAATCAAGTGGCAACGATGTTCCTTGAAGCAACAAAAGACATCGTTCCAAATTGGTTGATTGCAACCCCAGATCCAAGTGTGGCCGTTGGTCTTGCATGTGAACCTATTCGTGTGGAAATGGTAATTCGTGGATACTTAGCAGGACACTCAGCACGTGAATATAAACTTGGAAAACGAACGCTTTGTGGTGTTACGTTGCCCGAAGGAATGAAAGAAAATGATCGTTTTCCGGAACCGATAATTACACCAGCAAGCAAAGCAGAAGAAGGACACGACGAAGATATTTCGCGCGAAGACATTATTGCAAATGGCGTTGTTCCTGAAGCAATTTATGTTCAAATGGAAAACTACACGCGCGCTTTGTTTCAACGTGGAACTGAGATGGCAGCAGCTCGTGGATTGATTTTAGTCGATACAAAATATGAGTTTGGATTGCGCAATGGCGAAGTGATTTTGATTGATGAAATTCACACGCCTG
This sequence comes from Chitinophaga pinensis, assembly GCA_943324565.2. Lineage (GTDB taxonomy): Bacteria > Bacteroidota > Bacteroidia > Flavobacteriales_D > Crocinitomicaceae > UBA952. Next base: position 12,839 of record CALPMC020000081.1, read on the forward strand.
ATTCATCTCGTTATTTCTACGCTGAAGGTTACGAAGAACGTCAAGCAAACAACGAACCTCAAAAGCAATTATCGAAAGAATTCGTGCGCCAATGGTTGATTGAAAATGGTTTCCAAGGATTGGAAGGTCAAACAATGCCTTTTATGCCAGACGAATTTGTGCAAACTATCACTGATCGCTACATCGAGTTGTATGAACGCATCACAGGAAAAGCGTTTGTAAAATCAGATACCTCTGACATTCAAGCGCGCATTCAAAAAAATGTGGATGCATATCTTGATAGCACTGCTAAATAAATCTTTTTCATAGGTTTAACAACATCAATTTCTTCAATTACAGCATAAAAAAAACGAAAAAGTCTTACCGTCGTGTCAAAGGTTATAAACTGAACTTTTCTTTCTTTTGCTCAGGGTGAAGGATTATTCCTTGAACAACTAATGGGCTTAAACCAAATTTATGCTTAATCCCCACGGTTTTGTCTTGATCCGTTTAATGTTATTTGATTCTTTATGAATGCAGAAAAACAAAAAACCCCGTAAAAACAAGCGTTTTACGGGGTTTTGGTTTCTTTTATAATCTTTAGTGCGGAGAGTGAGGGATTATTTCATGAGCCCTTAAAGGGAGTTGGGTGCAAAACAAATGCTGCCATGCTGCGCATTCGTGTCCTTTTTTATTTTCAGTTGATTGCTCAACAGAAAAAGTTGGCATCAACCTAAAATAAAAAATGCCATTCGTAAAACGAACAGCATTTGTTTTGGCGGAGAGTGAGGGTGTAGAACCTATGCTCTCTATTGCTTGTCCCATAAGGGATTTATTTTTAAAAGTCGCAAACGCCCCGAATGACGCACCTGATAAAACATAACAAAATAGGTCAATTCGTGTCAAAACAAATGTACGGATTTATAGGCTAATGTAATCCCTCTGTTGTTCATTTTTTGGTATGCTCTGCCCTGTTTTTTATTTCAAATTTGTCCTAATTTGTGAGCTGTCAAATCCCATATATTGACAAAATTCCTCAATAGTCAATGGTTGGTGATGGGCTTTGTTAAAGTTGGCTTTTATCTTCTTAAGTAGGTTCCTAGAATAGCGCTCACTTCTCCCGGTTACGATCATGATGTCTTTTGGATATATGACTACTCGTTGCATGCTTTAATTCGTTTTATGCTGTTTTGCTTTTCACGATACTCTATCCTGCCTTAATTCATATAGTATCTTGCTTTCATCTTGAGGGTGAAGCGACTATGAAGTGAAATAAGCTTTATTGATTTACCGTGGTTTTACAAATGTAAGGTGTTTTAGTTGAACAACTTTGGCATACTTCGGCATATTTAGGAACAATGGGTTTTGAACGGCTACGGTACTATGATTGGATGTTTATTGGGCTGTACTTTTGGTTCATCTGATTTCAACTCGCGAGGAAAAAAGGATGTCGGCTGAGAGGGTCTCAGCTGTGAATTATTAACCAAAATACACTTTAAAAATGGCAAAGCAAATTGGCATTATTAAGTTGAAAGGCACCATCGGAGATTTGTCTTTCTACAAAACGAAGGACGGTCACTTGGCGCGCGAAAAAGGTGGTGTTGATGCGGAACGAATTAAGAACGATCCTGCGTTTGAGCGCACGCGCGAAAATGGAGCTGAGTTCGGAAGTGCTGCGAAATCGGGGAAACTGGTGCGCGATGCGTTTCGTACGTTGATGATGCGTTCTTCGGATGGAAGGGTGACGGCTCGTTTGACGAAGCTGATGTCAGACATTCGTGCATTGGACACGACGAGTGCTCGTGGTGAGCGTAACGTGGCGGTTGCAATTTTGGATCCTGCTGCAAAGGATTTGTTGAAGGGGTTCAACTTTAACAACCGTGCAATTCTGGGAGCTGTGTTGTACCGACCGTATTCTGTGAATACAGGTGCGGGTGAAATCTCAATTCAAGGGCTTGTTCCGAATTTGCATGTGGCGTATCCTTCGGGAGCAACGCACATGGCTTTCTCGGGTGCCTGGGCAAAAGTTGATTTTGCAACGGACACGTACAGCGTGGA
>CALPMC020000082.1 GCA_943324565.2 Chitinophaga pinensis
GAATTGCTCATATTATAATTTTTGTTAACGGTTACAAAGTTACTTTTTAGAACAATTCAAAGGGAATTTAGTTCTTATTTAGAATCAATTTACATAACTAAGCGTCGAAAGCTCGTTTTCAACAACTAATTCAACCTCAGCTCCAACAATTAAAGCGCGATTATCGTCAATGTGTCCTGAAGGAATATCAAATGCAATTGGAATTTTTCGGTATTGAAAATGTTGCAAAACAATTTGTTCAGTTGTCATGCCAAAAGGAATGGTTGTGTCTTCCATATCCGTCATTCCACCAATGATTAAACCACTTATTCTGTCAAGGATTCCGCTCTTTCTCAAGCTGAAAAACATCCTGTCTAAATGGTAATAATGTTCCGCTAAATCTTCCAAAAACAAAATGTTTCCTTCAAAAAAATAGGCGTCACTTGTAGCTATTAAACTATATAAAATGCTGAGATTTCCTCCGATAAGTTTCCCGTTCGCTTTTCCTGTTCTGTTATTTGCATTCGCATTCCAAGTCAACGGTTTTTGCGTTCCTGTCATTGCTTCCACTAATGTTTGCAATGCTTCGGGACTGTTTTTTTCAAAATTCAAAGGCATCGTTCCGTGAATACTTTGAATTCGTAACTTGAATAATCGGTGATGAAAAACAGTAATGTCGCTAAATCCAATCAACCATTTCGGTTCGCGCAACATGTTTGCCCATTGTAATTGATCGACGATGCGCACACAACCGTAACCGCCTCTTGCACACACAATCGCTTTTGCTTCGGGATGGTCGATTCCTGCTTGTAAATCGGCTGCTCGTTCTTCATCCGTTCCTGAAAAATAATTGAAAGCTCCAAAGCAATACTTACTCAATTCTACACGAAAACCCTGTGTTTCAAAAAAGTTTTTGGCAAAAGAAACACTTGCTTCATCGATTGATTTTGCAGGAGCCGTAATGTAAATTAAATCTCCTTTTTTTAACGGTGCGGGTTGAATCATTTTTGAAATTCTTGGATGAATAATTCAGCAATTTTTAAATCGTTGGGTGTTGTGATTTTGATGTTTTCTTCGTTGCTTTCAACTAAATGTATCGCAACACCATTCGCTTCTACCAAACTTGCATCATCGGTAATGCGCTCGTGAAATGTTTGAAGATAGGCTTCTTTTAAAATGGTTGCATGAAAACATTGTGGGGTATGAATCAATTTGAATTCATTGCGATTGACAGCGTGCGAGCTTCCATTTTCTATTTGACGAATCGATTCTTTGACGTTTAAAACCGGCACCACAGCTGCATGATTTTCTAAAGCTTCGAAACACTTTTTCAAAGTCGGCGCATTCACCAAAGGACGCACGCCATCGTGCACAGAAATGAATTTTCCAGTACAAAATTGAAGTGCGTTTTGAATGGAATGGTAGCGTTCTTCTCCGCCAGAAATTACTTGATGGGGAGTTTTGCTATTGTGTTTCTCCAAGATTTCGTTCCAATAACTTTTCCAATCTTCGGGCAAAGTGATGAATAATTCCATACTTGAATCAAAGTGATAAAACAACTCTAAAGTGTGTAGCAGGATTGGCTTTCCGCAAATTTCAATGAATTGTTTGGGAATTTCACTCCCCATACGTTTTCCAATTCCTCCCGCAGTGATGATGATAGAATGTGTTACCATGATTCAAAGATAAGGAAAAGGTGGAAAGTTGGAGGAATCAAAAAAATAGTTTGGCAACGCGGATTTTGGGGATTCGGTGTTTCGCATTCGGACGTGGATAATGTGTATCGTTTTATTAGCGACCAAAAACAACATCATCAAAAACAAACGGTTGAAATGGAATTCATTAATTCATGGAGTTACATTGGTTTGATGATGTGATAATGAATAAATCGTTGAAACGATTCTCAATTACCACGATTGAATCCTCCTAGGCTCGGGTTTAAACCCGAGCCTAGGAGGTGAACCAAACAAAATTTACCGAACCATTTTAATGGTTTACTCAAACACAAACGCTAACCGGCGATTTTTTGAAATTTTTTTTTGAAGGAATAAATCAATCTTTCTCATTTTTCCAAATGATAAATTTCACTAACTTAATGTAAACTATGAAGAATGAAATCATTTTATACCGCCAAAATGAAGCAACTGAACACATTGAAGTTCGCATTGAAAATGAGACTGTTTGGTTGAATCGTCAACAAATTGCAACTCTTTTTGGAAGAGATGTTAAAACAATTGGTAAACATATTAATAATGCTTTAAAAGAAAAATTGGAAGGAATTCCAACTGTCGCAAATTTTGCGATAGTTGATTTTGAAGGTGAAAGAAAAGTTCAAAGAAACATTGAATATTACAATCTTGATGTTATTCTGTCTGTCGGATATAGAGTAAAATCCAAACAGGGAATTCATTTCAGAATGTGGGTAACAACTATTTTGCGTGAATACTTAAACAAGGGTATAGAATTGAAGATTTACAAATAAATTTTACTTATTAACTTAATAAAGATGAATATTAACCAAGCTCAAAATATAGAATCTATCATATATTCAGTCAGGGGATTACAAGTAATGCTTGATAGTGACTTAGCAAGGATGTATCAAACTGAAACAAAATATATAAACAGATCCGTAAGTAGAAATTTGAATAGATTTCCAGTAGATTTTGCTTTTCAATTGAATGATAAAGAATGGGAAACTTTAAGGTTCCAAATTGGCACCTTAAATGAAAAGACAAGCAGAGGTAAACATAGAAAGTACCTGCCTTGGGTTTTTACAGAACATGGTGTTACTATGTTATCTGCCGTTTTGAATACAGATGCAGCTGTAGAAGTCAGTATTCATATTATCAAGGCCTTTGTTTCAATGCGCAAGTTTATGTTGAACAATGCTTCTGTTTTTCAACGCCTTAATCAAGTTGAACTCAATCAACTAAAATCAAATGAAAGAATTGATAAAATATTCCGCGCGTTGGAAAATACAAATTCTATCCCCACCCAAGGCGTTTTTTTCGATGGACAAATCTTCGATGCTTATGAGTTAATGTCAAAAATTATTCGTACCGCAAAGAAAGAAATTATTCTTATTGACAATTACATCGATGAATCGGTACTCATGCATCTCAGTAAACGTTCCCCAAATGTGAAAGCAATGATTTACACTAAAAAAATAACGAAGATTTTTGAGTTAGATTTAGATAAACATAATAGTCAATATCAACCTATTTTCGTTAGAGAACTAAGCGAAAGCCATGACCGTTTTCTAATTATAGATAGGAATGAGCTTTATCACATTGGTGCTTCCCTGAAAGACCTAGGTAAAAAACCTGTGGTGAGCCTGTCGAACCATGGTTTGCCTTTTCAAAACTCAATGAGTTTCTGCCGGAAATTTTGAGCAAATTAGGGGAAAGTTAAATTAGCTACTCAATCACAAAATCCAACAAGCGGTTTTTTGGAAGTCTCCTTAGAATCTAAAATTTACCTAAGCGTTTCCCCAAATTTTTCCACTGTTCGTTGAAATTCAATCCTGAGAAAAGCGGTTCAAACCATTCGTGGCGATGGTCATGGGTGCATTCACACTCACGCATTTGGAAAATGGGATAATTCGACGCTTTATTATTCAATTTCTCAATGATTTAGTATTTTTATTTATTCTCCAAGTTTGATAAACAGTAATTGCTTGTAGCATATTGTTCGTCATTATGCCACTATTTATTTCCTTAAGTTCAGACACTAAATTATTACTTGAATCAATTAGAGTAATAAAATTTTGATTCAACTCTGTTAATTGATTACTAATTTGAGCCAATCTGATTTCGATATTATCAAGTTTATTTAATACATTTTTTTGCCAAGTACTATCAAATACTCCAAGTTTTTCAAATGCTTCATAAATTTCATAATACCTTATTTTCTTGTCGTTTAAATAAAAGACAATCATTGCTAAGGCCATGTTATTATAGAATTCCAAAGTTTTGATTTGATTTTCTAAAACAGGTTTCATTATGTCCCCGAGTTCAAACAACTTTTCTACATTTGCATCGAACCCCTTTGTTCTTCTTCCATCTAATTTTGCAGACATATCTTGAAAATTTTCTACAATCTTGTCTAAATCTTTTCTTTGCCCTTCCGATTTAATTCTTGATTTTAACCATTCTATATCTAGAATTTCATTAACTCCAGATTTATCTGAAATTATTCTTCTATGATAATCACGAAGAAATGTATCTATTTTCATAAATGAAAACAACTGATTATCACCACCATTCTTGAGGATTAGCTTTTCATTTTCAATTATCGTTTTTTTGTAATCTGATACATCAATCACCTTTATTTCTTGAATCTTTGATAATTTAATTTTAAGTTCGTCAGCTTTTTGAAGTTTACTTTCTATTTCAAGATTTTTATGATTTATAACTTCTTTTTCTTTTATCATTAATTTCTCTTTTTCTTCTTTTTCGGTTTGATTTTTCTTTTGTGTTCTTTTATAAAAATAAACCCCTACAACAATCCAAAAAATCCAAACCCAAGCTGGTGTATTTTCCATTTTCAAATAAATTATCTGGGTTATTTTAATTCGTTGCTTACTTTATTAACACAATCTGCGTAAGCATCAGCTGGTGTTGAGTATTTACTCGCGCAGGCATCAAATATTTTCTTTGACTCTACTGATAGATTATTATATCCAATCATTTGAGCATTAGCTCCTACTTCTGAGCACTTACAGGGGTCTACATTAGGTTCAAATAATTTTCCAATTAACCCAATTACCAAAACTCCACCGATTATTATTCCTATTTTTTGTTTTTTTGAGCGCAGTTGCCACCAATCTTTATAGAAATTTGATACATTACTGTTATTAATTAGCGAATTAGCACTTTCTTTTTCTTGTTCAGTTAATCTTTCAGAATATAATACATCAAATCCGCCATTTTTTATTTCACTTAATAGCACTCCTAAATCCAAGAACTTAACATTATATGGCTTCAATATTTTTAAAGAAGCAGCTTTCAACTTTTCTTTTTCAAATAAACCACTTGTTTTCTTTTTAGATTCAATAATTCCCAATTGATATAGATCTTTTTCACTTAACTTGTATTTGTTAATTAAGCTCATTTCATTTCTTATTTATTTCCTTACTCTTTTGGCTTTTCAGATACGCCCCGTTTTTTTGAGTGGGTTCTGTTCTCCACTATTATTCTATACTCCCTTGTATGTCTGTTTTTGTTATTCAAAATTCTCCGTAACTTTTAGTTAAAAAAAAACGAAGGTGATTCAAGCATAATTTGAACCAACTTTATCTAATAGGCTTACTTTTCTTTGTGTCATGAATTAAATCAAAAACAAATATATCTAAATATATTTTAGAATTATTATAATTATTCAATAAATAATATAATTGTTTTATTATAAACACAGGTAATTTTATTCTGTGAAAGAACAAGTAGCAGAAAGAATACGATTGGAGCGTTTACGTCTGAATTTAAGCCAACAGAATATGGCAGATGAGTTGGGTATAACTGTTGCTGCATATTCAAATTTAGAGCGAGGAGTAACAGAAATTTCTATCAATCGGCTACTTAAAATTGCTGAATTGTTAAAGGTGCCTATTTCCGTTTTTCTATCTGTTGAATCAGAAAACATTAATCCCAAAAGCGACACAACAAACTCTTCAATTTCAGATAAATACATTAGTCAACAACTGTATTTAGTCATTCAAGAAGTGAAACATTTAAACGATGAAATGAAAAAAATGAAGGAACAATTAGAAAGTCTTTCGAAAAAGAAAAACAAAAAATTGTCCTAATTTTCAGCGTTTTCTTTTAAAAATTTATAGTCTTTAATCGTTTTGAGATCTTTTGCTATTGATTGAAAATTAATAAATATAACCAACAGAATTCCTAAGAACAACACCAACGCTCCAATAGTGGTGAAAGAAAATCCCTCTTTTGCAAGGTGTATAAAAAACACATATCCATAAGCGATAACAAATGGGCCAACAATTAAAGCCATCACGATATTGCGTACAATTAATCTTACGTGCTCATCAATAATTTCTTGATACTTTCTTTTCATTATTCCTAAATTTTAAGTTTATACAATTCAAATCTCTAAATTTTGACCTACAGCTAATAGAGCATAACATTCCTTGTTACAAATGGGTTTCATACAATTTGATCAACCTTCGTTCTATTAAAATTGAATAGAAATTTGTAAGTACCATAATTAACATCCCTAAGCACATCCCTAAACAGCCAATAGTGGTGATGGAAAACCCTTCTTTTAAAAGATAAATGTAAAATACATAGCCTTCAACTACGACAAACGGACTAAGAAATAATGCCATTTTAGTATTTCGTTTAATTTCATTTTTAGATGTTTCAATACATTCTTGATGCTCGCTTTTCATAATTTTTAAATTTTAAGTTTATACAAATCAAATCCCTAAATCCTTATTTAAGGGTACTTTTTAAATCCAATAAAAAATCTAACCAAATAGAAGCAGATTAATAATCATTTCTTTGATTGGCTTCCCAAATTTCTGCTCCAGTTCTAGTGTCGTATGGTATTTTGTTTGCTTGATGATTATAATAAATTGCAAACGAAACAGTTGTGTTAATCCAAAAAAAGATAAAGTACTTTCCAAAATGACCTTTTATATACCAAGCTAAAAAAACAAAAGCCAAATACATTAATGCGAGGCCTTTAAAAAGGTTAAATAAATTTTCTAAAAATTTCATATTCTTGTTGATTTAAAGTTGTAACTCATTTTCTAAAAAATATTCCTAAAACAATGTCATAAGTCATACCCCTCAGCCATTTCAATAACAATTTCATAAAGTAGTTTATCTATCTTTTTATTTGATTTCAATAACAAACATAAGTTCGTGAGTGAAGCCAAACAAAAAAGCATCGAAAGGCTTGCAATGGTAACTGGAGATAACCCTTCTTTTAAATAATAAAAAACGATGATACAAACTTCAGCTATTACTAAAGCATACAGTATATAAGACAACTTTTTGTAATGCAAAATTGATTTTTCAAATTCCAAAATTTGCTCTAGATCTTTGATTTTCATAATTTTAAATTTTAAGTTAATACAAATCCACTCCCTAAGTTTTCAGTTTAGGGCACTTTCAAATCCAATAAAATTCTAATTAAAGAGAGGTGGGTTATTAATCGTTTCTACGATTAGTTTCCCAAAAATTCAGCTCCAAATTTATTATCGTAAGGTTTTTGTTTTTGACGATCAAAATAACCTGTATTTACTGTGATAAAAAAAAGCTAAGGTTATTAATGCAGTATCAAAAAAAGGTTACAATAAACTTTTTTAAAGCCTGATGAATTTAAATAAATTAATTTTTTTTCAATTTTCCAAATTAATAAGTCACTTTTTTATAAAATCAATAGAAAACCCTTGATTTTTGATTTTTCTTAAAAAAACATTCGTTTTGATTAGATATTAATCTTTTAAAAATAGTTATAAAAAAGAATAAAATGTATAAAATCGCTTCTTTATATTTGAAAAATCTAGAAATAAGCACTACAGTTCATCTGTAAAGTTTTTAACCAGAAACTGACTTTTTGAAGCCAGGCTGGTTTGGTATTCACCTTAAAGACTTTATAAAATGAGCTATTATCCAATTACGAAAATTAAAACACATCGCTACTTATTTCATGTAGCACACCCAGCATTTAGAAAAGGAATTTTAAAATGGGGATTATTAACAAATGGAAAAGAGAATTCAGTTATCCCTGAAGGGGTCTATGCGCATAATTTATTATCAAAACCAACACTTGATTGGTATCCTTTTGTTTGGTGTTATGAATTTGAAATATTTTATCCATTTGAAAAAATGTTGATGGGTGATCCTTTGAGAGAATTTGATTATTGGAGAATTGATACGGAAAAAATTAATAATGAATGGTTTATTGATTATGCTGCTAGAGAAGATTTTAAGGGAGTTATAGGATATGATCCTAAAACGATGTATGTATATACAAATAAAGATGTGTCTCTTCGTGCATTGACGTTATTTCGTTTTCAAAATGAAGAAACGTGGGAGTTTAAAGGAGAAAAAGGGGCAATTCACTATAGAGGAATTGATGAGTTTAGGCCATATACTGAATGATAGAAAAATGAAAGAAACAAAAGAAGAACTGTTTTATTGTAAATACAATGAAATAGGAACACCCTTGTATTATTTTGATTTTGAGCCAAATACATGTTTTTCGTTATTTGAGACTTCCTTTATATGTGACGATACTGAATTGTTTTTTGAACGAGCAGTTAATTATGCGCGCAATAGCGTGATTGAAGATTATCCGTTTGATAAAAAACATTTTTTTGAATTACTGGAATTAGACAGCGAATTGTACATCTATTTTCAACCGAAAGACACACACGATTTTATACCTGCAAGATACCTGCAAAATGGAATTTTAAATGAAAAACTATTTAAAACAGAATTGCATTTTATCAAAAAACTACAGCGAGGAGGAAAATTTGCGAGTGAAGAAATTGCCAGTCAAATGTTGGGGAATTTAATGAATGCCGTTGGGAAAGAAACCTTTGAAAAATTGTTTTGTATGCTGATTCCGATTCATAAATTGGCGTTCTTTACTACGATTTTTGAAGTACTTGCAAAAAATGAAACGCTCTATATTTCTGATTTTGTGACCGATGAATTTTTCTCTTGCACCATTGGAATCTATGAACTTTACTTCTATAAAGATGAAAAAGATGTTTACTCTTGTTGGTTGAAGGAGGGCGAGGTGTCTTGAAAATTAATAAATTATTTTAATTTCGGTTTTTTGCCTCTTTTCTTATTCATTAGTGGGTAAGATAAATTATTTCTATCCAAAAAATCATAAATTTCATTTTCAATAATTGCTGGATTTTCATCTAAGAGACAATAAACAAAATATTTGCTAAGATTATTAGCTTCCATTTCTTTTTTCCAATATAAAGCTCTTCTTACATCATTAGAAACTACATTATTGATTCGACCATTTAATCCCTGACTAAACCTTGAACCATCCTTTTTATATCCACCTGCTTTTCCAAAATATACGAGAGTTAACTTTTTATTGTTAAAGTCGAAAACCAAGTGAGAATTTTCATAGTTTAATTCTTCTAAACAAAAGACTAAATATAGTCCCGAATCATTAGGGATTTTTTCAGTCACATTCTTTAGATGCTTTGTTGGTTCTGCACTAGATTTTGAAAATTCAAAACTTAAATCATCTGCTAGAATTTTATAAATTATTTGTTCCATATTACTTTTAAAAATTTACTTACAATTTGGGGTTAAATGATTTAGTTAGTAAGATATTTTCATTTCAAAAACATTTTAATTAAAAAACTATCCTTTAAATTTTCTAAGTCAACTTTATATTCGTTTAAATCAGACCAATTGATGATTCTGTCGTGTTTTTGAACCCTAATAAAGTTGAGCGCGTTGTGCCAACTTAAAAAATAGAATTCTTGAATTTTATAAGAAACATCGAAAACCAAAATGGCGAAATAATCAATTTCTGAATTTTCATTATAATTTTTTACTGAGGACCAACGTGCCGATGTTGTTGAAGCTTTAGAATGAGATTTTACTTGAATTTTATAGTCATTAACCATTATATCCCAGTCTTTTTGTATACCATTATTAGAAATTGTACCATTAACAATCTTGCTTACAAACCATTCTCCAATTTGAGAGGTAAAATCCCTTTTATTATTTATTACTCCTAATGATTTTAAATTTCTGATAGAAGATAAGTAATAATCCAAATTCATCTTGATGCTTTCCAATTCAGCTGTTTTTTCATAATGATAAATGAAATTATTGAGTTCGTTTTCATTTATTATTTCAGTTGAATTTTTGTTTGATATTAAAAAACCTTTATTGTTTATTTCTGACTTAACTATTTCAATTCCTTTTTCTTTATGAAGAATTTGCTGATTTTTTGTTTCATCGTAAGTACTATTCCAACCAAGTTTAATGAGTTTATTTTGAATGATATGAGTGGTATCATCTTCTACAAATTCATATCCTTCAATCTTTTCAAAATTAGATTTTATCCATTTTTTTAAAGGATATAACCTACCATCCCAATCAATATAAAACTTTTTGTTCATACTAAATAAATTAAATTTAAAATCAAATGTAAAAATAGTTTTTAAACCATCTCCCCAAAATGCTCCCAAAGCATCACCATTGCCAGTGTATCTAATTCGCAGTAGCGCAAAAGTGCTTCAGTGATTTTATCACATTCTTGTTGGGTCATGTCGGTGTATTGCAAGAAACCATAAGCTGTAAGTGCTGCGCCACCATTGTTCAGGTCTTCCACATCAGAAAGTAATTCATCCAATTGGTCGTTGCTCCAATTTTCAAAAACGGGAGGTAAAAGTTTATAGGGGTTTTGTACTGCGCCATTTACGACTGTTAACCACCTATGTGATGGGTCAAAGTTTTTAGAACTTAAGCCAATGGAGCCAATGGGTTGTATGTATTTATTTTGTAAAAAGTTACTTCTTCTCAAAAGCGCAGGTAAAACTGCTTTTATAGAATTAGAACCTTTCGTATGTGGGTCAAAATAATATTTTTTGTAAATAGCGCATAAATCAACCATGTCGCGCTCACCATTCCAAAACTCAACGCTATCATTTTTTGAATGCGAAATAGTTTGTATAAATTCAATTAATTCGTCTTTATCGGTTTCATCGCTATTCTTCAACTGCAAGTAAATAGCGTTCAAAATACTGTTTTCATGACTGGAATAGCGAAAAATTGTTCCTTTATCTCCCAATGCTTTTTTCAAAGCGCGAACAAATTCAAAATTCGGAAATTTACCCGCCTCTGCCAATAAAAATTCATTCCTGTGTTCAATTGTTCCGTTTTCATAAACCACATGATGCGAAAACTGAAAGGCGACTTGCTCGTATGGTTTTCTTCCTTTATTAAAAGGCAGAGCGACAGCACTTGTTTCAAAATCAATGAAATGCAACGGATAAATCCAAGATTCCATTTCCTCTTTTAATTCCTCTTTCAAAACAAAAATCGTATCGTCGTTTTGCACTTGTTTTTCTATTTGCAACCATTGGCGTTCTGTACGGCTAATTTTTCCTCCTTCCGCTTTTAGAGGATATAATTCTTCTGTCAATTCCTCCATCAACAAAACTTGATACTCAGTGTATAGGTTTTTTCCGCTTTTAAAATCCCAAACCTCCATCAAATTCGGTTTGTTAAATTCGATAGGCGTCCAGTTCAATTGAGTTCTAAAACACGCTTCAAATCCTGATTTCAGTTGAGGTTTGTTTGGGTCGTGTTTGAATTCACATTTTTTACAAGCTGAAAAGGAAATTGGAAAATTAATTTTAGTGTCGGACTCATAATTTTTGGCTAAAAATTGAATGCCTTCCTCGAATTCTAATTCAAAATCCTCGCTGTATTTATAATGAGAGGAAGCAATTTTATCAATGACTTCATCAATGTTTATTTTCGATAAAACGGAAACACCTCCAATCTCACTAAAATCGCTAACTAATTGAAGTGTGTCCTTTCTTTTGTCGCCATTCTTGGAAATACGAAATAGTTGGTTGAGGCCATTTACTTTGGCTGTTTTGCTTTTATCTGCCATTTGTAAAAACGATTCAATTTGAAATTCTGGATAAGACTTTTGAATTACATAACGTTGAAAAGCAACATCAAATAAATACGGCTTCCAAGAAGGGACAAGAGCTCCTCGTTTACCAATAAATATATTTTCATCAGTTGGGTCGAATGACTTTGCTTTAACCTCAATCAACTGAATTTGATTGCCTTTTTTAACTAAAATATCGGTGCGAATGAATAAATTTTCAAATTCAAAAGCAGCTTCAAAAATAACGCAGTTTTCTTGTTTCAATAGTTCGTTTGTTTCATCAATTGCTTTCTGATAATCATAATGCGCTGCTTGTATTAAATGACCTTCAGTATATTCCAATCGCGCAAGTGCTTCGACTTGAAAACCACCATTTGCCAAGGCTTGCAAAAATGGATCGTCCAATTTCACATTCGCATATTCCTCGTTTTTATTGGTATAAAACAATTTCGTTGGGCATTCCAATCCCAATTTATACCTTGATTTTGTTAAGTATCTCATTCTAGTTGTTTTTTATCAATTGACTCACTCCACCGTTTTGCTAAATCAATCAGTTCTTCTTTTTTAGCAAGAGGAGTTAACCACCTTTCTGGAATTTCCTTTTTTCCTCCATTCAACGTGTAAAGTGCACCCGTAAGCGCGGCATTGGTATCGGTATCTCCACCAAAACTCACAGCGTACCAAACTCCCATTTCATAACGATTGTACTTCATAAAACAATGTAAAACCAGAATCAATGAATCAACCACATATCCAGAATTGGATAACTCAACTTTTGGAATACCTTGTGGTCTTGTAAAAACATTTTCGAAGTGATGCATTTCATTTTTTGTTTCTTCTTTAGAATTTAGAAATGGCCCAATGGATTGAAGCATTCTACTATAAATAATACTTTTACTTCCTGTATCGTCTTTGCAAATCTTTTCTGCCAACTCGAGGTAAATAAAACAAGCAATCGTGCAACGAATATGTCCGTGTGTAATAGAAGAAACACGCTGGATAAATTCAAATTTCTCTTCCATGTTCATTTTCATTGTGTACGGCAGCAAAGGTAAAATACGCATCAACGAGCCATTTCCACAATCGAATTCATTATTTGTTGAAGAACCTGTCAAATCACCTGTTTTTTCGTATGCCTTTAATGCAACTAGTGTGGTGTTACCAATATCGAAAACTTCACCGTTTGCTGTCCAATAGTTTTCGTTTTTCCATTTCAGAAAATTTTCTGCTATTCGTTGCAAAGAGTTATCAGCAATTAAAGCTTCAATTGTACAACACATCATTGACGTATCGTCTGAAAATGTCCCTACTGGTTGGTCATAAGTTCCATTCCCTTGCATTTCATCGGAATACTTAAATTCTATTTCGTCTGCTTCTAAAAATTCAAATGGTACTCCTAGCGCATCTCCTACGGCAAACCCGAGGATGATAGCATTTGTTAGCCTATTGTTTTGCATGATAATTAATGGATAGATTTAAATATATTAATTTAATTCTAGTAAAAAAAGTATTTTATTTGATTATTTCTAATCAAAATTAAAAACACAATTTTTTTGAAATACAAATTTTCATTGCCAATTTTCAATAAATGCTATCTGCTCTAAGGTTTCAGGTGAGTTTCTGTGGGCAATATTTGTTTTACTTTTCAAAAAATTGATGAAGTCTAACACTTCGCTATTAGAACATATTCCCTCGTTAACTAAAAAACAACCAACAGTCGTTCCAGTTCTTCCGATGCCTCCCCAACAATGAATATACACTGTCTGCTCATTCAATAGGCATGTTTGAATATGTGTTAAAATGTTAGCCATGAAAGCTCTTGATGGAACGCCTAAATCTACAATTTCATAACGGTTTATGGTGATATCAATATTTTTTCTTGCTGCTATTTCTTGTAATTCAAATGAATAATCTATAAGTTTTTTGCCGTTGAAATCATATTCTTCACTTTCCATTAAGTTGACAATTGATTGAACGCCAGAATGAATTAATCTGTTTAATTTTTGAATTCTTTCTTTTTTTAGTCTAGAGGATGGGATTTCTCCCGCCATTAAAAAACCTGGTATAATCCAATATGATCTGTCAAAAGGAAGTGGATAAATCGACTCATCTCCTGAAAGAATGGCATTAATAGTAGTACTCCCATATTTATGATTATCAGCCATTTTTAATGAATCAACTCGCGATGCTATTGATAAAGATAATCTCTCATGCTCCATTTTTAAGTTTAGGTCATCATCACCAACGCTTTTTGCTTCCTCTAATTTGTAGTTGATAAATCTGAATCTTGCTACCAAATACATTAAATCCAATAAATTTTGATTTTCTTTTTTCAATTGGCTATGTTTTTGTTGGCGTGTTTAAAGAACTTTGATTCCTTCTAGTGAACTATTTAAACCAACTAAATATTGAAATTTGGTTAAAGTTGCCTAAGTGATTGGTTTTCAGTGAATTTCAATGAATTGTTTGGGGGTTTCACATCCCATGCGTTTTCCAATTCCTCCTGCAGTGATGATGATAGAAGGTGTTACCATGTTTCAAAGATAGGTGGAATGAACGAATCTATTTCAAAATTGTAAGCATCTTTGTTCACTATTTAATCAACGCTTTATGAGAAAAAATGCAATTATCTTACTTTCAATTTTCCTTCTATTAATCAGTTCGTGTGCAATCGAAAAAAGTTCTTCAACGGGTTGGGATGTCAATAATTCTGAATATGGTGGGTTCGAAGAATCGAATAAAGAAAAAATGGCGGACCGCAAAATGATTTATAATGCTAGCATTTCATTAGCCATAAAAAATACCGATTCCACTCAAAAGAAAATTTATGAATTGATTGAAAGCAAAGAAGGTTTTATTGTTAAATCAAGCACTAATTCCACCACCTTCAGAGTTTACAACGATTACTTATATCCAACAATTGGCGAACTAGAACAACTAGGGAAAGTGAAGTATAAATCAATTTCAGGAAAAGATGTTACAGACGAACATTACGATTTAAATATTCGTTTGGAAAATGCACAATTGGCTAGAGATCGCTATTTGGAATTACTAAACCGTGCGCAAACTGTTGA
>CALPMC020000083.1 GCA_943324565.2 Chitinophaga pinensis
GAAATCCGTTCTTTGAATAGCAAGGGATTAGATTTGAATGTAAAAATTCCGTCAACTTATCGTGAATTAGAAACGGATATTCGCAAAATTGTGGTAGAAAATTTAGATAGAGGAAAAGTTGATTTAGGAATCTATATCGAAAGTGCAACAAATACTTCTAATGATTTAATTAATCATGAATTAGCTACAAAATATTATCATGAATTGAAGTCAATTAATGAGCAATGGGGCGAAAAACCAGTTGACTTTTTAGCTTTAGTTTTAAAAATGCCAGAAGTGTTGAATCAGCAAGCACACGAACTTTCGGAAGAGGAAAAAGTTTTTTTACTGGATTTAATGAAAGCCGCTTGTATAAAATTACACGATTTCCGAAAAACGGAAGGGCAAGCATTGGAATTGGAATTTACGACTAGAATTGAAGAAATCAGAAGCCTTTTGAATCGTGTGGCTGATTATGAACAAGAAAGAATAGTAACTGTTAAAGATCGTTTAAGTAAAGCATTAAAAGATTTAGAAACGAAATCATTGGATGACAATCGTTTGGAACAAGAAATGATTTTTTATATTGAAAAGTTAGATGTTTCTGAAGAAAAAATGCGCTTAGCGAATCATTTAGATTATTTTCTAGAAACAATGGTAACACCACTTTCAGGAAAAAAATTAGGTTTTATTGCTCAAGAAATTGGTCGTGAAATTAATACATTGGGAAGTAAAAGTAATCATGCAGAAATGCAAAAAATTGTAGTAGAAATGAAAGACAAGCTCGAAAAAATAAAAGAGCAAGTTTTGAATACTTTGTAAAATGAGGGAGATCAGTACCGGAAAATGCATCATCTTTTCAGCACCTTCTGGAGCAGGGAAAACAACGATAGTACATGCTTTATTAAATTCGATGCCGCAACTTGCGTTTTCTGTTTCTGCTTGTAGTCGTGCGCCACGTGGTAAAGAAATCGATGGAGTTGACTACCATTTTTTGACTGCAGATGAATTCAGGACTAAAATTCAAAATGATGAGTTTGTAGAATGGGAAGAAGTTTATTCCGATATGTATTACGGTACACTCAAAAGCGAAATTGAACGAATTTGGTCATTAGGTAAAACAGTTGTATTTGATGTCGATGTTGTTGGAGGTTTAAATTTAAAAAAGAACTTCAAGGAACTAGCGTTAGCTGTCTTTATTCAACCGCCGAGTCTTACAATTTTAGAACAACGTTTGCGCAATCGAAAAACGGATAGTGAAGAAAAAATACAAATTCGCTTAGCAAAATCGATTCAAGAATTGGAAAGAGCAACCGAATTTGATGTAATAATCGAAAACAATGTGTTGGAAGTAGCAATCGAAAAATCGAAAAAATTGGTCATTGAATTTATAGAAAGATGAAAGTAGGATTATATTTTGGGACATTCAACCCGATTCATGTTGGGCATTTGGTGATTGCGAACTTTATGGCTGAATACACCGATTTAGATCAAGTTTGGTTAGTTGTAACTCCTCAAAACCCCTTGAAGGACAAATCGACTTTATTGGCAGATTTTCACCGATTAGCTTTAGTAAAAGAGGCAATAGATGATAACTCAAAATTGAGAGCTTCCGATATCGAATTTAATCTTCCGAAGCCAAGCTATACAATAACAACACTAACTTACTTAAAGGAAAAATATCCAAACGATTCTTTTTCGTTAATTATGGGTGAGGATAATTTACGCACGTTTCATAAATGGTTCAACCATGAAGTGATATTAGAAAAACATAAGATTTATGTCTATCCACGCGTTTTGACAATGCAAGAAGAATTGGAAGTTGTTGCGATGAGTGCAGACCTTATAAACGACTATAAGTCGCATAATAATGTTGAATTTTGCGAAGATGCACCTGTTATGAAGGTGTCCTCTAGTTTCATTCGCCAATCAATTAAGGAAGGTAAAGATGTTCGTTACCTATTAACAGAACCTGTAAGAAAGTATGTTGATGAAATGAATTTTTATAAGTGATTTTCTACTTATAAAGAATCATTTTCTTAGGATTTAATAAATGTCAAAAATTATTTAGTTAACTTAGCAGTATGTCAATTTTGAAAAGATAGAATTTTTTATACTAAATTTTTTAAAAGATTTTCTTTCAAAATTAGATTATTGATTATTAAAGTTCTAATTTAGCATTCTCATTATAAAGTCAGATAATACATCAAAACATGAAATTAAAAATTACAGTATTCGTTGGTTTAGCTCTTTTCGTTCTTGCAATAGCTTCTTGTGGTGGAAGTAAAAAAGTTAGTTGTGATGCTTTTTCAAGTACACAACAAACTGTAAACAACGATACTGCAGCTAAATAATTTTAGCTTAAAAGCTTTCGTAACACTGTGTAACTATTCTTTGTAGAAAAACACAGTGTTTTTTTATGCCTTGTTTTTTGTTTTTGATTTGTTTTATCTTCATCAAGTTATCCTAAATTTCATTCTAAATTTTGAATTCTTTAATTCGGAATTTCTACTTTGGCACGTCATTTGAAACGAACTTAAAAATTTAAATTATGAAACGTTTAATTAGTTCCATTGCATTAGTTTCAATTAGTCTCCTAATTTTATCAGGCTCTAAATCAACTGATTTACCTAGTATCGAAAATAAGGCATTTCAGGTAGGGGAGAAGTTGCGTTATAGAATTACCTATGGTTTTGTTGATGCTGGTGAAGCAATCCTTGAATTGAAAAGTACTTCTAAAAAAGGAAATGGTCGCGAGTTGATTCATGCCGTTGGAATCGGAAGAACACTTGGTGGTTTTAATTCATTTTATAAAGTGGATGATCGCTATGAAACTTTTTTAGACAAGAAAGGTATTTTTCCTTGGTATTTCGTGCGTCGTGTCGATGAAGGTGGTTATAAAATCAATCAAGATTACGCTTTTAAACATCACGTTGGAAAAGTAGATAATGGAGCCGGTAAAACATTTAAAATTCCAACTGCTGTGCAAGATATGATTTCTTCATTTTACTACGCTCGAACTTTGAATTTCAAGAATATTAAAAAAGGACAAACTTTTGAATTTCCTTGTTTTATGGATGATGAATTATATAATTTAAAAATCAAATATGTTGGCGAGGAATTTATTAATATTCGCAAAGGCAAATTTAAGTGTATGAAATTTGTTCCTGTGGTTCAAACTGGGCGCTATTTTAAAAGCGAAGAAGATGTAAACTTTTGGGTAACAAGTGATGCAAATAGAATTCCAGTATTAGTGAAAGCAAAAATTCCTGTAGGTGTTGTAAAAATGCACCTTGTAGAATGGAGCGGCTTACGAAATGAGCTAACGAGTAAAGTAAAGTAATTAGTGTGAAATTTTACTTACATCAACTTCTTGGTGCTTTTGCTTAAATAGCACAGCAAACAATACAGCAACAACCAACGAGTAAATCGCAAATAATGTCCAAGCTCCAGACCAATCTGTTTGACCATTTGGTAGTAAGTAATATTTCTCGATGATTTTACTACTGGCAATTGTTCCAAAAAAGGCACCAAAACCATTAGTCATCATAATGAAAAGACCTTGAGCACTTGAGCGAATTTTAGAATCCGTCGTTGTTTCAATGTACATTGAGCCTGAAATCAAAAAGAAATCAAAAGCCATTCCGTAAACAACACAAGACAATACGATTGAAATTACACCAAAAGATGTTCCTCCAACGGCAAACAATCCGTAGCGCAATACCCAAGCGATAAGAGCCAAAAGCATTACTTTTTTCATACCAAATCTCTTTAAAAAGAATGGTATAGTCAATATGAAAATTGTCTCAGAAATTTGTGAAATGGAATAGATTATTGTTGAATATTGTTCAACCGTTGAGCCTTTCGTAAAACTACTTAAGTAAGCATCGCCATACATATTAGAAAGTTGTAAAGCAGCACCTAATAACATTGAAAAAATAAAAAATAATGCCATTTGATAGTTACCAAAAAGCTTAAATGCGTTTAAACCAAGTATTTCTACTATAGATTTCTTTTCTTGCGTTTTTGTTTCAGGGTGACATGCAGGAAGTGTAAATGCATAAATACCAAGTAGTATAGCAATTGTACCTGCAATGATAAATTGTGTTGAATTGGCTTTACTACCACTTAAGTTCGTAGTCCACATAGCCAAAATAAATCCAATTGTTCCCCAAACACGGATAGGAGGGAAGTCTTTTACGACATCGAATTCAAACATTTTTAAAATTCGATAAGAAACGGCATTTGAAAGTGAAATTGTTGGCATATAACAAATCATCCCAGCGAAAATGACCCAATACAACAAATCGTATTCCGGCATAGTAGAAAGTGATGGGAATTGGCTTTGAAACCACGCAAGATTAGGAACTAATAACAAGATTCCACCGTAGCAAATATGAAGTAATCCATATAATCTTTCTGCACGCATCCATTTATCAGCAATGATTCCAATAAGTGAAGGCATTAAAATAGAAGAAAGTGCAAGTGTAGAGAAAATTGCACCAAATTGTCCAAATGTCCAACCTTTCCCTTCAGTACAGTAGGTTCCAATCGTTGTTAACCATGCTCCCCAAACAAAAAATTGGAGAAAGCTCATAATGGTTAATCGAAATTTTATTGTTGAGTTAGCTTCGTTTATTGATTTCATCGCGGAGTTTTGAGGCAAGTTCATAATCTTCATTTTCAATCGCCTCTGCCAACTGTGCATTCAGTTCTTCCAATGAAATTCCTTCCATTTCATTGATAACTTCATCTAATTCATCTTCATCGTCAAAGTCTAAATCCAAATCTTCTGTTCCTCCAACTTCTTCCAAAATTGAGGAAAGCGTAAAAATTGGTGCATTAAATCGAACACCAACAGCAATTGCATCAGAAGTACGTGAATCTATTTCTGTGATCGCATTTTCTTTTTCACAGATGATTTTAGAATAAAAAACACCTTCATGGAATTTGTAAATGAGAATTTCACGCACATTTACGCCATACGATTTACAAAATGTTTTGATTAAATCATGTGTCAATGGTCGATTTGGAACCATTTTTTCTAATTCTACAGCTATAGCCTGTGCTTCAAAACCACCAATTACAATTGGTAATTTTCTTTTGCCAGCAGATTCAACTAATGTTAAAACATACGAGCCAGACTGAGTCTGGCTGTACGCTATACCTGTAATATCTAATTTAATTTTTTGCATGTAATAAAGAGGAAATTCGTAATCAACCCTTAGTGTTGAGCTGCTTTGAATTTTTTAATTGCTTCATTTAATCTTGGTACTACTTCAAAAGCATCACCAACGATACCATAATCCGCTGCTTTAAAGAAAGGTGCTTCAGGATCTGTGTTAACAACAACGATTACTTTCGAACCGTTAACTCCAGCTAAATGCTGAATTGCTCCTGAAATTCCAACTGCAATATATAAGTTTGGACGAATCGCAACACCTGTTTGACCAACGTGTTCGTGGTGAGGTCTCCAACCAATATCTGCTACTGGACGAGAACAAGCTGTTGCTGCTCCTAATAATTTTGCCATTTCTTCAATCATTCCCCAGTTTTCAGGACCTTTCAATCCTCTTCCTGCTGAAACAACTAATTCTGCTTCTGGTAAAGGAATTTCACCTTCTGGTTTTTTAGTTGAAATAACTTTGATTGCTGCTATACCACCTTGCCCAGATGTTTCTTCAACTGAACATGCTGCACCTGAAACCTCAGGTTGAATGCTATTTGGCAATAAAGAAATGATTTTTGTAGCTGAATTAACTTTCACTGCTCCCATCGCTTTTCCTGAGAATACGTTCACTTTAACAGTTCCGTCAGCTTCAGGGATAGAGATTGCTCCAGAAACTAAACCAGCTTTTAATCTTACTGATAATCTTGGTGCTACTGCTTTTCCAATTAAATCGTGAGAAAAAATAACGGTGTTTGCTCCAACTGTTTGTGCTACAGATGCTATCAAACGAGTCAATTGTTGTGCATCTTCACCATCAACACTTCTGTCAACGATTACTTTCGATGCACCGTACTCACCTAGCGTTGAAAGTAAGTCTGCACTTGCGTTTCCGTTTGTAACAACAGTAACATCAGCGCCTAATTTTTTACCATAAGTAACAGTTTCCAAAGCTGATTTGGAAAGACCGTTTGTTGAGTTTATATATACTATTATCATGAAAATCTTTTTAAAACGATTAAATTACTTTTGCTTCGTTGTGTAACAATTCTACCAATTCATCCATATTTTCAGGATTAATCATTTTCACTGCTGATTTAGCATTTGGCATTGTGTAAGAAACATAGCTTGTCAAATCTTCAACAGCAACTGGCGCTACAACTGTTAGCGGTTTTGTTCTTGCCGCCATGATTCCACGCATGTTAGGAATACGTTGCTCAGCCATTCCTTTCGCACATGAAACAACAGCAGGAGTAGCCACTTCTATTACTTGAACACCACCAGCAATTTCTCTTTCTAGTGTTAAAGTTGAACCGTTTACATCTAATTTCTCTGCTAATGAAACAAACGGCAAATCCAAAGCCTCTGCAATCATACCACCAACTTGAGAACCGTTGTAGTTAATAGTTTCTTTACCTGTTAAAATTAAGTCAAAACCATTTGATTTAGCATATTCTGCGATTTGAGTTGCTGTGTAGTAAGCATCTTTTGGATCTGCATCTATTCTCACTGCTTCATCTGCACCGATTGCAAGTGCTTTTCTAATGACAGCCTCGTCAGTTGCTGCTCCAACTGTAACAATTGTTACTTGTCCACCACCGGCTTCTTTAATCTCCAAAGCGCGAACAAGTGCATACCACTCGTCGTAAGGGTTAACAATGTATTGCACTCCATTTTCATCAAACTTCGTGTTTCCGTCTGTGAAAGCAACTTTAGAAGTTGTGTCTGGAGACTTACTGATACAAACCAAAATTTTCATTCTCTTTCGTTTTTAGTGGTGCAAATTTAAGGAAATAAATGTTTAATAAATGATTCTAAAATATTGACTTGAAATTTTATTTTGAATAGAAAAAAGGAATCCAAATTATTCCGTAATGTAGGACGAAAAAATCAATTTAATCTTGCTTTAAAAGCAGAAAGCATTTAGAAAATCAATAAAAATCAATAGATTAAAAAGGTAAAATTTAAAGTTATAGCGAATAAAACTGCAGCAAAAAAGGTTAAAAGAGCTACTTTTTTTAATTCTGGATCTAGTTTTTTTGGAATTCTAATTTGATAAACACGTTGCAAATGGAATAGTAATCCAAAAGCAGGAATAAAAGCAATAAGAATAAAAAAGTTAAAAGTTAGATAAGAAAACATAAACACACTAAAAGCCCAACTTGCAACACCACTAAGAATCAAGAAGGCATGATAGTTTTTTCCATTTTGAAATCCCATTTTTACAACCATAGTTGTTTTTCCAGACAATGCATCGTTTTCATGGTCGCGAAGATTGTTGAGATTTAACACAGCTACACTCCAAAACCCAATACTTAATGCAGGAAATAAAACTAGCCATTCGAACGTTATTCCGTAAAGTGAAAACACCCCTAAAACACTCACCAAACCAAAGAAAACAAATACCATAACATCTCCTAAACCTCTATAACCATAAGCGTTCTTGCCGACGGTGTAAGTAATTGCTGCAATAACACACAACAGAGCTAAAACAGCATAAAACAATAACAATTCTTGCGTTAAATTAGGAGCGCTCACAAAAATCAAAAGTGCTGCTGATACAAGTGAAATAAGCGTGCAGATAATGATACCCGTTTTCATTTCTTTTACACTGATAGTTCCGGATTGAATTGCTCTTTTGGGACCTACTCGATTTTTATTATCGGTTCCTTTTTGACCATCTCCTAGATCATTTGCCAAATTAGAAAGCACTTGAAAACCAATTGTTGTGAGCATTGCTAAACCAAAAATCAAAGGATTCCATTTTTCTAATATGGCCGCCATACCAGAGCCAGCAATAATACCAGAAACGGAAAGTGGTAAGGTCCGCAATCTCATAGCCTCAATCCATGCTTCAAACTTTGTCATGCGCAAAAATACAACTTTGTTTAATGCTGAATTTTTTGGTTGTAGATTTTATCAGCATAGAACTATTTTTAGTTACTTTACTTCCCCACTCACAAACTTTTTTGCTCGTAATTTCGCATTATGTCTCACATCTTCCCAAAAAAGATTCACATCGCCAATGTGGTAATCGTCCATTGTCCAAGCCATACTGCGATACGGGAAATGCGGTGTTGAAATCCAAATCGCTCCGTCAATTAAGTGGGTTGTAAATGATTGCTTGTAAAGAGAATTATTATTGAATAAAAAACCTTTGTGAAGTTTGCGTTCGGCAGTTGTAGACAAATCCCAAGTAACAGGATTCACCACCGACGAGCCTTTGTACCAGTTTTCATACTTTTCTTTGCTTAGTTTTTTCTTAAAGGTATTCCAACTCACATATCCGCCCGTTTGGGTTGAATCTGTCAATAATTTCAAACTTTGATATTCATTTTTCTTAATACCAATTCCTGGTAAATAGGCTGCTACTAATTGATTTTGAAGAGGTTTGTTGTCAAAAAATTCTTTCAATAACAGCATCAAATGCGTTGATCCTTGACTGTGGCCTGCCAATATGATTGGACGTCCATTGTTGTGGTGATCTAAATAATATTGAAAGGCTGCTTTCACATCTGAATAAGCCAACAGAAGTGCCTCTCTTCCACCTGATTCTAAATTTCTATACGAACGAATATGGGCTTGTCTATAATATGGAACATACATACTTCCTGCTTCTACCCAAGCTGAGGCTTGAAAGCGAATGGCATTTTCAAGAATTTTTCTTCGTTGATTTTCATCTTCTAGCGGAATGTTCCAACGTTCATCTGTTTTGTCCAAAAATACTGTAGGGTAAACATAAAAAACATCCACTTTCGTCAATAAACTCGAATCTTTCAAATAACCTTTTAGTTCTTTGGTGTAATTACCGGGAAAAACTGCCCAATTCGACTTTTCAGCATAATTTGTTTGTTGTGAGAAACATTGGAATGTTAAAAGAATGCAAACAAGCATCGAAAAGATAATTTTAAAGGACATTATTTTTACGTTTTTAAATTATTTATATTTACAAAATTACTTTATTTACCTTATTATCAGCGTTTTTTTTGTTGCATAATTCTGTGCACGCACAACAAGATTCTGTTCGTTATTGGAACTTGAAATCACTTTATTCTTTAAATGAAACTCAAAATTCATTTGGGAATTGGAACGCTGGAGCACGAAACAACATTTCTATGATTGCTTCTATTGTCGCGAACGCTTTAAACACTAAGAGAAACATGAAATGGTCAAGTAATTTTTGATTATTAATTCTTGATGTTTGATTAGGATTTTGTAAAAATGAAAACATCTTTTGAATTACAATCAAGAATCTAAAATTAAAAATCAAGAATCTTAATTACTTTTCCATGCACAATTCCACCAACAATCCATCGCTTGATTTTGGGTGTAAAAACGCAATTCTTTTGTTATCTGCGCCATCCTTTGGGCTTGTATGAATCAATTGAAAACCTTCGTTTGATAAGCGTTCTATTTCTTCGTCGATATCGTCTACTTCAAAAGCTACATGATGAAATCCTGCTCCTCGTTTCTCCAAAAATTTAGCAATGGGTGATTCGGGATTACTCGCTTCTAAAAGTTCGATTTTTGATTCTCCAATTTGAAAAAATGCTGTTTTAACACCTTCTGATTCAACAGCTTCAGTTTTGTAACAAGGAGTTTGAAATAGTTTTTCGTAAAGCGCAATCGATACGTTTAAATTTTTAACAGCGATTCCTAAATGTTCAATTTTTTTAATCATTGGTCGATTTTTATGAATTTTTCAGTTGTGTTGTCGAAGTTTACAAAATAAACACCATTCACCAAATTTTGACAATCTACTTTCTCGTTGTAGCCTAGCTTTAATAAATTACCGAAGGCATCATACACTTCAAATTTTGTTTTCACACTTTTGCCATTTGCTTTGAAATACAAATAATCAGTCACTTTTGCTGGCGCCATTTTTACTTTAGAAATGGTCGATTGAAAGGAAACTTCTTTTGAACTTCGTTTTTCTCCTGAGTTATCAATTTGAGAAACTCGCACTTTGTTCAGTCCAGAATGAGGCGAAAGTTGAAAGGTATATTTGTTGAGTTGATTGGAGCCGTTTCCTTTAACTTGTCCAGCTTCAACCCAGCGTCCCCAGCGATATTGCTCTACAATAAAATCCAATGAACCATTCTCAGCTTTTGTTTGCCAATTGACTAAGCCATCTTTTTCAGCGGCAATTGCAACACATTCAAAAGTACTTTTAGGCAGCAATACTTCTGCATTTAAAAATTCTGGTTCACAACCTTCAGCGTGTGAAAGAACTACAAACACTTTTTCACCTTTTTTAATTTCAAAAAGTGAAAAATCTATTTCAAAGTTTGAATTTTGAATAGAGGCTGGAAGTATTTCACCATTCACTAAAACTTTAGAAACACAAAACCCAAAACCATCCGATTGAGGTGGATTGCGAACAAATAAATTCTTCCCTTGAAAACTTCCTTCGATGGAGAATTGTTTATCTTGAGCACTAGTTTTGGTAAGCGCTAAAAAGCAACTTGTAAACAGAATGAAGTTTTTGAAATTCAATATTAGTCTCATACAATTACCAATGATTTTGGATGGTTCCACTTTCAAAAGCAAAGAAAGTATAAATTTGCCACATGCAAATAGATATTAATGTTATAAAAGCGCTCCACATTATTTTTGTGGTGAGTTGGTTCGCTGGATTGTTCTACATCGTTCGCTTGTTTATTTACGCCCAAGAAGCAAAGGAAATGGAAGATCCAAAAAAATCTATTTTAATTGACCAGTTGGTAATAATGCAAAAAAAATTGTGGTGGATTATTACAACTCCTGCGATGGTTTTATCCGTGATTTTTGGAATTTGGATGCTCGTAATCAATCCTGCTTTTCTCAAAATGCCGTGGATGCACCTAAAGCTAACTTTTGTAGTTTTTCTCCTGATTTATCACTTCTATTGTCAAAAAATAATGTTTGACATTGTGAAAGGTGTATGTAGATGGAAGTCAAATCAATTGCGACTCTGGAACGAATTGGCGACTTTATTTTTAGTTGCAATTGTGTTTTTAGTGGTTCTAAAAAACACACTCAATTGGGTTTATGGAACATTGGGGTTCTTTGGTGTTGCTCTAGGTTTAATGAGTGCTATTCAGATTTATAAAAAAATACGTTCAAAAAATAATAAGCAGTAAAAAGCAACGTTATTGATTATTAGTAACGCTAATGAAACACAAAAAATTTAGCAATAAAACAAGATTAAACAACCTTTTAGAGATTCTTTTCCATACAATTGAAGTTTAAACTTTTTTATTATATTTGACGCGTAAACCTAAAAAAAAGAATAATTAAATCTAGTATTATGAGCAAAAAGCAAAAAACAGCAAGTGGATTTTCATCGTTAATGGCTTCAATCGCCATTGTTATTGCGTTGATTTCAGGAGTTTTGATTTTTAAGTATGTATTTGGTAACCCAGCTAATTTTGTAGACAATGATCCTGCAGGCGAACCAATGGAAGGAAATCTTTTGGGAGTTATTTATAAAGGTGGTTTCATCGTACCTATCTTGGTTGCAATCAACCTTATTATTATTATTTTCTCTTTAGAGCGTTTCTTTACACTTTCAAGATCTAAAGGAAAAGGAAACATTGACACTTTTGTAACTAAAATTAAAGGTTACCTAGAGACTAAAGAAATTACTACTGCAATTGCAGAATGTGATAAGCAAAGAGGTTCCTTGGCAAATGTTGTTCGTGCAGGCTTAGTTAAATATGAGCACGTTGTGAACGATGCATCTATGGATAAAGAACAAAAAATTGAATCATTGAAAAAAGAATTAGAAGAAGCAACTTCATTAGAGCTTCCAATGATGTCTAAAAACTTAGTTATTTTATCAACTTGTGCTTCAATTGCAACTTTAATTGGACTTATTGGAACTGTATTAGGGATGATTCGTTCATTTGCTGCGATGTCTCATGGTTCTCCTGATACTTCTGCTTTAGCAACAGGTATTTCTGAAGCCTTAATCAATACAGCTTTTGGTATTACAGGTTCAACTATTGCAATCATCATGTATAATTTCTTCTCAACAAAAATTGATGGAATGACATACAGCATTGATGAAGCTAGCTTTACAATTGTACAAGACTTTTCAGCATCAAACAAATAGTTCAATACTTTAGAAAAAATCTGAAAAGAGATGCCAAAAATTAAAATACCAAAAAGTTCCCCGTCGATTGACATGACACCAATGGTGGACTTGGCTTTCTTGCTTGTGACTTTCTTTATGCTAGCTGCATCATTTAGATCCAGTGAACCTATTCAAGTAACCACTCCTTCAAGTATTAGTGACAAAATTATTCCAGAAAATGTAATAATGGTAACAATTGATAAAGGAGGAAGAGTGTTTTTTAATATGTCAGACGCAGAAGCTCGTAAGGAATTACTACAAAACATGAGTGGAAAATATAGTATTAAATTTACTTCTGAACAATTGGAGAAATTTAGTTTTATGTCAAGTTTTGGTTGTACAATGAGGGAGCTTCCGGGATATATTGACCTTCCTGCGGATGACCGTTCAAGAGTAAATACAAAAGGGGTTCCTTTAGATTCATTAGATAATCAATTGAAAGATTGGATATTTTATGGAAATATTGCAGCACTTAATACCGGTGAAACAGCGTATCAAGAAGCTAAGTTGAAAGGGGAATCTCCAGATGTAAATGACTTCAAACCTAAATTCATACTTAGAGTTGATGGCGAAGCAGTTTACGCACACGCTCAAAACGTTATAAATGTTTTTAGAGACTTGAAGTTAAACAATTTAAATTTCGTAACTACAACGGAGTTAGCTCCTTAATAAAATTTAAAAAATCATGGCAGAAATTGCAGAAGGCGGTGGCGGTGACCACGGCAAAGGCAAAAAAAGAGCCAAGAAAAGCTCCACGAAGGTCGATATGACCCCAATGGTTGACTTGGCATTCTTGTTGCTTACATTTTTCGTTCTTACCTCAACTTTTAGTAAACCAAAAGTAATGAGTTTGGTATATCCTGCTAAATTAACAGAGGAAGAATTGAAAGCATTAAAGCCACCAAGAATTAATAATGCAATAACTTTTCTTTTATCTGAAGATGAAATTTTTTACTATACAGGTGAATATTTTCCAAAATCAAAACCAGGACCAGATGGTCCAACCAAATTAATAGAAACAGATTTTGGTCCAAAAGGTGTAAGAAAAGTGTTAGCTGATGGAAATTCTTACGTTTTAAGTGGTAAAGAGAAATTAGATGCGAAACTTGAGAAAAAACAAATTCAAGATTCAACTTATTTAAATCTCTTAGCGGAACTAAAGAAGAATAAATTAGCTTTAAAAGTATTAATTAAAACCGATGACAAAGCGACTTGCAAGAATTTCATCGATTTGATTGACGAATTAAAGATTGCAGAAATTGGTGTTATTGCACCAGTTGATATTCTTTCTAGTGAGTTGGAATTATTAAAGCAAAACTCTAAAAACAAATAATATGGAAATCATTATCAGTATTATCCTTCTGGTTGCCGCAGTTTCCTTATACGACTATTTTACAGCTAGACGTTGGCAACAAGTAACTTCTTCTGTTCGAAATGAAATCGTTTTTGAAAACAGGAATAGAGAGTATGGTGCTTATGTACTACGTAGAGATTATGATAAGCGCTTAATGCTAATTATTTTTGGTCTTTTTTTAACGTTTGCTGTTGCGATGGGTGCATATTTAATATATAAAAATATACCTAAAGAGAAGGTTCCTCCTCCACCTGTTGATACATCACAGTTTACTGCTGTTGCACCCCCAATTGATGAGGATGTACCACCACCACCACCACAAGAACCACCACCACCATTGGAAACAACTGTTGCTTTCTTGCCGCCAGTCGTAGTTAATATCCCTGTTGAGGATCCAATTCCAACTCAGGATGATATGGACGACAAAAAGGCTGGTGATAAAGATCAAAAAGGGGATGATGAAAATTTTGACCCTCCTGTTGTTGGTGGAGATCCAGAACCTGAGGTTGTTGAAGAAAAAATTGAACCCATCGAAACGTTCGTTGAAGAAGAAGCAGAGTATCTTGGTGGTTATGCTTCAATGATGAAATACATTCAAACACACTTAGTTTACCCTGAGACAGAAATTGAAATGGGAACACAAGGTCGTGTTACATTGCGATTCGTTGTTGAAAAAGACGGACAAGTTAGTAATGTTTCTGTTGTTAAAGGATTAAGTCCTGAATGCGACAAAGCGGCCGTAAAAGTTGTTCGTGACATGGCCTAAATGGAAACCTGGAAAAAATGGCGGTCGTGCTGTTAGACAATGGTGTACGCTTCCAATAAACTTCACATTGAATTAATTAAAGTATCAAATAATTAAAACCCGGAAGATATTTTCTTTCGGGTTTTTTTTTGAAA
>CALPMC020000084.1 GCA_943324565.2 Chitinophaga pinensis
ATAAAAATAAACAAATCACAAAAAATGGAATTTAGAATTGAAAAAGATACGATGGGCGAGGTGAAAGTACCTGCAAATCGTTAGTGGGGAGCACAAACTGAGCGTTCAAGAAACAACTTTAAAATCGGTCCTGAAGGTTCGATGCCTGTTGAAATCATTCATGCTTTTGCTTATTTGAAAAAAGCAGCTGCACACGCAAATCACGACCTTGGTGTTTTATCTTCTGAAAAAAGAGATTTAATATCAAAAGTTTGTGATGAAATATTAACTGGTCAACACGATTCTGAATTTCCTTTAGTGATTTGGCAAACAGGTTCTGGAACGCAATCAAATATGAACTGCAACGAAGTAATCGCAAATCGTGGTCATGTTGTTACAGGTGGGAGTTTGATGGACGAACAAAAAATCTTGAATCCAAACGATGATGTGAACAAATCACAATCTTCGAATGATACCTACCCAACTGCAATGCACATTGCTGCCTACAAAATGACGGTTGAAACGACGATTCCAGGAATGTTGCATTTGCGCGATGCATTGCAAGCAAAAGTGGAAGAGTTTAAAGATGTTGTGAAAACAGGTCGTACGCATTTCATGGACGCAACTCCATTAACTTTAGGACAAGAATTCAGTGGATATGTTGCACAAATCGACAACTCTATTCGTTGCATTAAAAACGCATTAAAAGCCGTTACTGAATTGGCATTAGGTGGAACTGCGGTTGGTACAGGATTAAACACACCAAAAGGTTATGATGTATTGGTTGCTAAAAAAATCGCTGACTTCACAGGTTTACCATTTGTAACTGCAAAAAACAAATTTGAAGCATTAGCAGCACACGATGCAATGGTTGAATTATCAGGTGCTTTGAAACGTTCAGCAGTTGCATTAATGAAAATTGCAAATGACATTCGTATGTTGTCTTCAGGCCCTCGTTGCGGAATTGGAGAAATCATCATTCCAGACAATGAGCCGGGTTCATCTATTATGCCAGGAAAAGTAAATCCTACGCAGCCAGAAGCTTTGACAATGGTTTGTGCACAAGTAATGGGTAACGACATGACAGTTTCTGTAGCAGGTTCAAACGGACATTTTGAATTGAACGTTTTCAAACCAGTTATTGCTGCTAACGTATTACAATCTGCACGTTTAATTGGCGATGCTTGTGTTTCATTTACAGATAATTGTGCTGCTGGAATCCAAGCGAATTTGCCAATGGTAAAACAACATTTGGACAACTCATTGATGTTGGTAACTGCTTTAAATACAAAAATTGGTTACTACAAAGCCGCAGAAATTGCAAAATACGCACACAAAAACGGTACAACTTTGAAAGAAGCAGCAGTTGGTTTAGGTCACGTTACTTCTGAAGAATACGATTTATATGTGGATCCGTCTAAAATGATTGGTTCGTTGGATTAACAACTTGTTTTAAGTTAATGATTTGTATGTCAATTCCTTAAAGTGTATTTTTATCCTATAAACACATTGAAAATGAAGAAAATCGGAGTATTGTTTTTTTTATTTCTTGCACTTCAATCGTGTGAGAAAGACAGATTAAGATTAGATGGTTTTACGGAAGTAACAATTTTCGATCGAGATATGACAATGACTCCTTGCAGTGGTGGTTATTTTTTAACGATTGGAGACTCAACTTACAGAACATTAGAAGTTGTTTCAAATACCATTTTGACAGATACTACAACTTTACCAAAAACGGTATTTATTAAATATGAACACCCAAATGGTGGCTGTTATGACTGGAGCGAAAGGAACATAAAAATCACTGACATACACGATTAAAACTTTAAAATGTTTAAAGAGAAGGCGGGGAAACTCGCCTTTTTTTGGTTTCAATGAACACTATTGTTTACCTTTGAATTCAATATTACCTCAACCTTTATGAAAAACGCACTCTTAATTTTTGGCTTGTTAACACTTCTATTCTCTTGTACAGATAACGGCTCAGATGTTTACAAAGAAGTCACGATTGAAGGTGTTGATTTTACAACTCGAAAATGTGGCGGTGGCTACTACCTCAGAATCAAAGATGAATTGTACCGTGCAATTGAAGTGGTGCCTAATAAAATCCTAACTAAAAACACCAAGTTTCCAAAAACCTATTGGATCACTTATGAGCGTCCAAATAAAGAATGCTACAATATGGAAGATGGAACCCTAAAAATAAAAATCACTGGGATTAAATTGAAATGAAAAAAAGCAGAATTTAAAATGTAAAAATGTCAAATTCATTTTCTGATTAAAATATTGAACTGTTAAAAATATCAAATAAGCTGGTAATTTTAAATGTATAAATTATTACTCATAATTGATTAGAAAGAATGAATACTCCTTAAAGATTTAATTTTCAACTTTCAAAATCTCAACAACACTAATTTCTAAGCCTTCTGCGACTTCACAAAGAAAAAAGTAACTTGGATTAATTTTTCCTTTTTCCAATCTATTTATTGATGGGTGATCTTTTCCTATTTTATGAGCAAGTTCAGTTTGAGTCAATCCTTTATCTAATCGAATTTCTTTAATTCGTTCACCAAGTGATTTTAAGAGCTCAATTTTATCCACATGGCAAGTGTATCCAATTAAGTACAAAAAGTCTGTATCGTATTTGATACAATTAGTTATATTTGAAACAAAATATACAACTATGTCATCATCAACCGTAAATAGGAAACAAGCATTCAACTTTTTAAAAAAATCTCTTGAAAACTTCAATTTTGAAGGCAAATCAGAACATTGTAATAATGAGGCACAAACAAAAAAGTTTTTAATAGACCCATTTTTCACTTTACTAAACTTCGCACATGATGATTTAATTCCAGAATATGAGGCTGACTTTGGAGAAAGAGTAAGTAATAAAGTTGATTATGCTATAAAACTTAATCGTAAAGAAATAATTATAATTGAATGTAAAAAGTTGAATAGTAAACTCACAGACAAAGAAGCCGGTCAATTGAGTGGTTACTTTCAAAATGCAAAAAATTCACGAATTGCGATACTTACAAATGGAAGGGAATATCGTTTCTATTCCGATGTTGCATTAGCAAATACAATGGATTCTAAACCTTTTTTTGTTTTTAACATTAAACAATTTAACGATAATGACATTGATGGATTACTTGACTTTGATGCGAGGATAATAAATGTTTCAGAAATAATTTCTAAGGCACAAGAATCTGTTTTAATTGAAGATTTTGAAAGTACTTTCTTTAAAGAAATGATTGATGCGTCGACTGAATTCTTGAAGTTCATCCATAAGAAAATGACTTTTAAAACAAAATACAATGAAGAAAGATTGAAAGAATTAATTAATAGTTCTTTATTAAAATCAATAACGGACAAAGTGATTCTTCATGAAACTAAAACAAATTCTAAATCTGCTGGAATTATTACTACTGAAGAGGAAATTCAAGCATATCACACAATCAGAACATTACTAATTCAAAATAAAAAAATACCAAATTCAAGAATTGGATATCGCGATCAAAAAGGAACTTTTAATATTATGGTGGATGATAATCAAAGAAAAATTATCTGCCAATTAAAATTCACTGATTCTTCAATGAAAATCTCAATTGGGAATAATGACTATCCTTTGGAAAACTTAGATGATTTATTAAAATTTAAGAATGAATTGAATGATAGAACACTTTCTTTACTTGAACTTTAAAAATAACTAAATACGCTCCTTGTTATTCTCGAAGTCACCATTCATCATACACTATTTCTCCATAATTTGCGTTTGTAAAAAATACAAATTCATTTTATGCGATTTCTAACCTTAATTTTCATTCTATTTCAAACGTTAGCTTTTAGTCAAACCGAGTCTAAAAAATCGATTGGGTTTTACATTCAACCAGATTTAACTGGAGTTTTCACACGCAAAAATATGCCTGTAGGTGAAGATTCAGTAAATCAAAAGTTAGGAGCGTCAGTTGGGTTCAATTTCAACCGAAAACTTTCCGAGAAAGTCGTTTTCAGAACGGGAATCGGTTATGGATTTAAAAATTGTATTAGCAATCAAACTGGTCTAATTTTTGGCTCTGACATTGACCCACAGCAGGGTTATATTTCCGAATCAAGAATTGAAGGAAAAATTCAATTTCATGAAGTTCACATTCCAGTTTCGTTTCAATTCAAAATTTATAAAAACTTTCATATCAATGTTGGATTGGAAATTTCAAAAGCTTTTGCTGATAATTCTTCAAGAACAATTTATTATGGAAATGGGGATGTAGAAAAAATGGAAACAAATAATGTTTTACTTTTAAATGGCGCACCATTGTTAAGTGTTTTATATCAATTTCCACTAAAAAACCAAGCTTTTGTGAGCATCGAACCCTATTGCAAATTATACGCTCGACCTTATTTATTTAACGATGTTGGAATTTATAATTTCGGATTACGCTTGAATTATGGCTTTTCTAAAAACGAAAAATGAATTCGTAAACACTAAACTTAGCCTTGTTTCGCTGGACTAAAAAATCCTTTAACAAAACCAAGTATCTGTTTTCTGAATAAAAATAGGAGCAACAAATAAGGAATAATCATTAAATACAAAATTCCCGAATTGATGTTTGTGCCAAAACTTGCTTCATCTACTTCACTTCCTTGCTGAGCCAAAAGCTTACATTGGGAACATCCTTGAGCTAAAATAGTTGAAGCTTGAAAAAATACAAGAACAAAAAGTAGAATGAGTTTATGCTTCATGGCGAAAATTTACGTTTACAAAGTTACGATTAAGAGTGTCTAATTGTTCGCTTGAAGAATGAAAAAAATCGCTCATTTCAAAGAATCGTTTAATTGGTTTCAATTATTACTTTTGTGCTATGCGTTATTTATTAAATTTATTGCTTTTCGTCTCTTTACTTTTTCAATCTTGTGAAGATAAAAAACCTCAGGAAAAAATTGTTTTCAATAGAGCAAATTTAGATAGTTTGCTCAAAATTTATCCTGACAGTGTTTCCCTTTTATTAAAGCGTGGAAATCTCTTGTTTGAAGAGTTATTGTACGAAGATGCAATGGCTGATGCAGCAAAGGCTTATCGCTTAGATAGCAACCGAACAGAATGCCGCGTGTTGTATGCCGAAGCTTTGATTAATAATTCCAAAAGAAGTGTTGATGATTTGTTTACAGCACACAAAATTTACAAGAAAATTGTAAGAAAAGAACCAAAGAATGTGGAAGCATTGGTTGGTTTAGCAAATACGTATTCTATGTTTGAAGATTATGAAAATTCATTCAAATACATTAACAAAGCACTTCGCATTAATCCAAAATATAGAGATGCTTATGTCTTAAAAGGAACTAATTATCGCAACCAAGGAAATTTCAAATTGGCAGTATCTTCCTACGAGACAGCCGTTCAACAAGATCCGAAGTTTTATGGTGGTTACTTGATGTTAGGTGCGCTTTATCAATTCAAAGAAGATCCAATTTGTATTGAGTATTACACAACAGCTTATAAAATCCAACCGAAAAATCCAGATGTGATTTATTCGCTTGCTTATGCTAAACAATTATTTGGAAAAGAAGCTGCAGCTAACGTTTTGTACCGAAAAATGATTCGTTTGGACAGCACGTATCACGAGGCCTATTTTCAATTGGGTTATATCAAGCAATTTACAACTTTAGATTTAGATTCAGCCTTGTATTTCTATGAAAAAGCAACCGAAGTTCAACCTAAACACATTGAGTCGTATCATAATATAGGTTTGATTTACGAGGACAAAAAAGACATTACCAATGCTTTGTTTTCTTACGCAAAAGTGTTGAAAATCAATCCTGAATTTGAATTGACGAAAGAACGTGTTGCAATCTTGAAAAAACAAAGGTGAACCGAATAGAAAAAATTAGCATACTCATTGGTGATGTTGCACTTCCGTTAATGGGTTATTTCTTTTGGGATTGGAATCTTTATTTTATCCTTTTATTTTTTATGTTGGATCAATTGGCAAGAGTAGTTTTCTTGCATTGGCGCATGAAATTGACAGAATTAAGTGCAATTGAAAAAAGAAATCAAATAATAAAAGCGGGTTTTTTATTCCTTTCAGAAGTAATTATTATTCACACTGTTATTTTTTTTCAAAACCCATCTATTCATTTTTCAGAAGAGTTTTTGCGATTTTTCCATTACAAAGACATGGGAGTCGAACAAGGTTATCTTTTGTTTCCTTTGGTTTTCTTTGGCGAATGGATGCGTATCAACAATGAACTGAAACTAAATATTGTTGGTCAAAAACAAAAGAATATCCTAGCTAAATCTTTAAAAAATGCTTTTGTTAGAATTGCGTTTTTCGCACTGACATTAGGTATTCTTTCATTTATAATGGTACCGGAATCAATAATAATTTTTTCCTTTTTAGGAGTTGTAACACTTTTAGTTTTTTGGGATTGAATAGGTTTATAATCAGCCAAAAGCATGTTTAAAACATCAATTCTGGCTGATTACATTGTTTTATTCATAAAAACACTTTTTAAATTTGGAATTATACAAGTATTCCAACCCCATTTATTCATTTCTTTTCTTCAATTTTGTAGAAGAAATTACAACATGGAAAAACTACAAAATTTCATTGATGGAGCTTATATTGCGCCGAAGAATGGTTTATACATCGACAATTATGAGCCAGCAACTGGTCAAATTTATTCTTGGATTCCAGATTCAGATGCTGAAGATGTTGAACTCGCGGTAAACGCTGCTGAAAAAGCATTTCCTATTTGGTCGCAGTTAAGCATCGAAAAACGTAGTGAAATTTTAGTAAAACTCTCCGAAGGAATTCAAAATCACATGGATGAGTTTGTGCAAGCTGAAAGCCGAGACAATGGTAAACCTGTTTCACTTGCTGCTCATGTTGACATTCCGCGTGCAGTTTCAAACTTTCACTTTTTCGCAACAGCAATCTTGCATTTTGCTTCTGAATCGCATTACATGGAAGGAGTTGGGATAAATTACACCACACGTAAACCTATTGGAATTGTGGGTTGTATTTCTCCTTGGAATTTGCCTTTATATTTATTCTCTTGGAAGATTGCTCCTGCTCTCGCTGCTGGAAATTGCGTAATTGCAAAACCCTCAGAAGTTACGCCTTACACGGCTTATTTATTAGGAAAGATTGCACAAGAAGCAGGAATGCCTCCAGGTGTTTTGAATATTCTTCACGGAACAGGACCAAAAGTCGGGGATGCGATTGTTAAACATCCAAAAATTAAAGCCATTTCTTTCACTGGTGGAACGAAAACGGGAGAATATATTTCACGAACGGCTGGACCAATGTTCAAAAAACTTTCCTTAGAATTGGGTGGTAAAAATGCCAATGTTATTTTCGCTGATTGCGATTTTGACGATATGTTGAGTACAACGATTCGTTCTTCTTTTGCTAATCAAGGACAAATCTGTTTATGTGGCTCACGCATTTTCGTGGAGCGTTCACTTTACCCAAAATTCCGTGATGCTTTCGTGGACAAAGTTTCTAAATCAAAAGTTTCCTTTCCTCAAGATCCTGAAGCTAAGCTTGGTGCCGTTGTTTCCGAATCTCACATGGAAAAAATCCTCTCTTATATTGAATTAGCGAAACAAGAAGGCGGAACTGTTTTAACTGGCGGTAAACGTGTATTTTTAGATGCACCTTACGATAAAGGATATTACATAGAACCAACAATTATTGAAGGATTGAGTTACGATTGTCGTACAAACCAAGAGGAAATTTTTGGACCTGTTGTTACCATCACTCCTTTTGATACTGAAGAAGAAGCTTTGATGATGGCAAATTCTACAGAATACGGTTTAGCTGCAACAATTTGGACATCCGATTTGAAACGTGCTCATCGAGTTGCGGATAATTTACAGTCTGGTATCGTTTGGGTAAACGCTTGGTTAGTCCGAGATTTAAGAACACCTTTTGGTGGGGTGAAAGCTTCTGGTGTTGGTCGAGAAGGTGGTTGGGAAGCGCTGCGTTTTTTCACGGAAGCAAAAAACATTTTCATAAAATATTAGAATTATGCGTTTACTTTTTATTTGTTTGTTGGCAAGTTCTACTCTTTTAGGGCAGCTTCAACCTATTTTGTGGCATGTAAAAACAGATACAATTGAACGTTGGGATTACCACTTTGGAGATGAATTTTCTACTGCAACTTTAGATTCAGAAAAGTGGTTCGACACCTATTCATGGGGAGGTTTACTAACACAATATCGCATATATTCAGATCCCAAATTAGTTGTTCCACATGAAGGATTTGTTAGTTTAAAAGCTGATACGACAAGCGAATGGAGAACGTTTCCTGAATGGATGATTGATAAAGAGGGAGCGAAAAAAGCTGGAGTTGAAATAAAAAATAATTCTTTGCAACTTAAATATTTAAATTCATGTATTTGGAGCAAACAAGAATTCAAGTACGGATATTTTGAATGTAGATGCAAAGCTCCTTCTGGAAAAGGATTATGGCCTGCGTTTTGGCTTTATGGACAGAATCAAAAAGACGAAATCGATTTCATGGAAATGAAAGGAGAAAAAGAATTTGAAACACACGTTGATGTGCATGTTCCAAATACCACAGACAAAGTACCAGGCTTTCTAGGGTTCAAACAAGATTGGGGTGGATGGATAAAAACCGAACAAAAATTAACTGATGAATGGGTGATTTTTTCTGGCATTTGGAAACCTGGATCACTAATTTATTACGTTAATGGTGTGCCTGTTTCGCACTTTAAAGGAGATTTCGAAACGTCGATGAATTTAATTGCTAATTTGGCTAATGCAGTCGACAACGGGCCTTTCAATCCTGGGCCAGATGAAACAACTGTTTTTCCTAATGAATTTTTAGTCGACTACATCCGCGTATGGAAATCAAACGAAAACCCATCCTTAACTAGCGCAAAAAAAGTTAATGTAAGGGATGAAAACAAAGTAATGTCAAGTGCTGATATACCTTCAATAAAGTTTAAAAAGAAAGTAGGATTAATTTACGACACGAAACTTTTCAAGAAAGAAATCGGCTTCGTTGCATTAGTTCCAGTTGGAGATCGTTCTTACCAAATTCAG
Organism: Chitinophaga pinensis; assembly: GCA_943324565.2. Taxonomy (GTDB): domain Bacteria; phylum Bacteroidota; class Bacteroidia; order Flavobacteriales_D; family Crocinitomicaceae; genus UBA952. Next base: position 9,060 of record CALPMC020000084.1, read on the forward strand.
GCTAATGGTGAAAAACTAAAGAATGCAAAAATTAAAATAATCGATGCTTCAGGAAATATTTTGAATGAAATATTTGTGAAGACTCAATTTACTAATCTAAACCTAAGCACTTTAAAAAAAGGAGAATATACCATACAATTACAATACAAAACAATCAAACAAAGTATTCAACTAAAACTATAATTATGAGTTTAAACATTCCCACCACGAAAGCACCTAGAGTTGTTATCATCGGTGGGGGATTTGCTGGTTTAGAATTAGCAAATAAATTACATGGACAGAATTTTCAAGTTGTAATTCTAGACAAAAACAACTACCATCAATTTCAACCACTTCTTTATCAAGTAGCAACCGCAGGACTGGAGCCAAGTTCAATTGCATTTCCTTTTAGAAAATTGTTTCAAAAACAAGAAAACTTCCATTTTAGAATGGTTGAAGTTCAAGAAATTTATCCCGAAAAGAAGAGACTTCTAACAAATAAAGGCGAAATTTTTTACGACTATTTGGTAATTGCTAATGGTGCCGGAAATAATTTTTTCGGAAATACAAATATTGAAAAATATGCCTATCCAATGAAATCTATTTCAGAGGCTTTAGCATTAAGAAATACCATTTTTCAACGATTTGAAAATGCCTTGACAGCAGAAAACACAAAAGAAAAAGAATCAAACTTAAACATAGTTGTTGTAGGAGGTGGTCCAACAGGCGTTGAAGTTGCAGGAGCGTTATCAGAAATGCGAAATAAAATTCTCCCGAAAGATTATCCAGAAATGGATTTTACTAAAATGCGAATCATTCTTATACAAGGTGATAAACGTTTGTTAAGTTCAATGTCGGAAGAATCAAGTTCAAAATCAGACTATTATCTGAAGTCAATGAACGTTGAAATTTACTATAATTCTAAAGTGACGAATTATGATGGTGAGCATGTTTTCTTTAACGAAAATGAAACAATCCCAACGAAAACCTTAATTTGGGCAGCAGGTGTTATTGGAAATAGAATTAATGGATTGAATGAAAATTGTTACGGTCCTGGTGGTAGAATAATTGTTGATCAATTTAATGCGTGTATTCAACATCCACAACTATTTGCAATCGGTGATATTGCCTTAGTGAATGGCGATGAAAATTTCCCGAAAGGACATCCACAAATGGCACAGCCAGCAATTCAACAAGGAAAAAGATTAGCTAAAAATCTTATAAAAATTCAAAAAAACGAACAATTAATTCCATTCAAATACAAAGATTTAGGCAGTATGGCAACCATCGGAAGGAATAAAGCGGTTGTTGAACTACCAAGTTGGAAATTTCAAGGTTTCTTCGCTTGGTTAGTTTGGATAGTTGTTCATCTTCGTTCAATCTTGGGAATAAAAAATAGACTTGCAGTTTTGGTAAATTGGATTTGGAATTATTTCACTTACAACTTATCATTGCGTCTAATTATTAAGTCTAAAGACAAGTGATTTTTTTCTTTTTGATTTTGTAACTTCATACATTTCGTTTCAAAACTTTCAGGTTTTCGTAATAATAAAAAGTCACATATTGCCATCAAATAGCTAACTTCGCACAAAATTTTTTCTCCAGCGACCATGAGTGATGCTATAAAACACGAGTGTGGGATTGCCCTTTTGAGGCTCAAAAAACCCTTAGATTTTTACCTTCAAAAGTATGGTTCAGCACTTTACGGAGTAAATAAACTGCACTTGCTGATGGAAAAACAGCATAATCGTGGACAAGACGGCGCAGGTTTAGCGAATATCAAATTCGATATGCAACCAGGGGAACGTTATATTTCAAGAACACGTTCCATTGCTAAAAGTCCTATTCAAGATATTTTTGACCAAATCAACGAACGTTTTGAGCAAATAGCTGACGAAAATCCAGAAAATTTAAAAGATGTCGAATACCTCAAAAAAAATGCAGGTTTTACTGGCGAATTATTTTTAGGTCATTTGCGCTACGGAACTTTTGGAAGAAATTCCATCGAAAGTTGTCACCCATTTTTGAGACAAAACAATTGGATTACAAGAAATTTGGTAGTTGCAGGAAATTTCAACTTGACAAATGTTGATGAGTTGTTTGATGTACTTGTGCGTGTTGGACAACATCCAAAAGAAAAATCGGATACAGTTACCGTTTTGGAGAAAATCGGACATTTTTTAGATGTAGAAAACGACGAATTATTTAAACAATATAAAATTCTAGGCTATAGTAATACGGATATTTACCAAAAAATAGCGGAGCAAATTAACCTAGTAAAAATACTAAAGAAAGCTTCAGAAGATTGGGATGGAGGCTATGCAATGGCTGGACTTTTAGGTCATGGTGATGCTTTTGTTTTACGCGACCCAAATGGAATTCGTCCCGCATTTTGGTATGAAGACGAAGAGATTTGTGTAGTAGCTTCTGAGCGTCCAGTAATTCAAACTGCCTTTAATTTAAAAGTGGAAGACATTCGAGAACTGAAGCCTGGTCATGCTTTGATTATCAAAAAGAATGGGAATGTAACGGAAGAATTAATCAACGAACCTTTGACACCGTTGAAATGTTCTTTTGAGCGAATTTATTTCTCTCGCGGCTCAGATGCTGATATATACAAGGAACGCAAAGCATTAGGAAGATTAATTGTGCCTGAAGTCTTGAAAACGGTAGATTACGATTTTGATAATTCTGTTTTTTCTTTCATTCCAAATACAGCAGAAGTTTCTTTTTACGGTTTGATTAAGGGATTAGAAGAACATTTAAACGAAGAAAAAATCAAACAAATCCAAGCATTAGGACCAAATCCTAATTTGGAGACAATTGAAGAAATAATTCACAGAAGAGCACGAATTGAAAAAATTGCAATTAAAGATGCGAAGTTACGCACCTTCATTACGCAAGATGATACACGAGATGATTTAGTAGCGAATGTTTACGACATCACTTATGGTGGTATTCGTCCATACACCGATAATCTAATTGTCATTGATGACAGTATCGTTCGTGGAACTACGTTGAAACAAAGTATTCTACGAATTTTAGATCGTTTAAATCCAAAGAAAATTGTAGTTGTTTCTTCTGCTCCTCAAATTCGATTCCCAGATTGTTATGGGATTGATATGGCAAAAATGGGCGATTTTATTGCTTTTGAGGCAACGATTCAATTATTGCGAGATACCAATCAAACAGCAATTATCGACGAAGTTTATAAAAAATGCATGGGGCAAGTTAACTTACCGAAAGAACAAGTTCTCAATTATGTAAAGGAAATCTATGCTCCTTTTACAGATGAACAAATTTCGGCAAAAATCGCTGAGTTGCTGACACCACCAACGATTAAAGCGAAAGTTGAAATCGTTTTCCAATCGGTTGAAAATTTACATATTGCTTGTCCAAATCACTTAGGCGATTGGTATTTTACTGGTAATTATCCAACACCTGGCGGAAACAAAGTCGTGAACAAAGCATTCATCAATTGGGTAGAAAAACGAAACGAAAGAGCTTATTAATTAAATTAGTAGCTTATTGTTCATGTCGATTTTCATAAAGTGAATTTATTCTCAAATTAATACTAACGAATAGAATAAAAGTTATATTTTTTTGAAAATGAAATCCTTACATTTGTCTCTTCTTAAAACAGAAATATCTTATGAAAAAAAATCAATCTATCGCCATGGTAATTGGTGCTTTTACGCTTTGTTTTAATGCGTATGGACAACTACCAAAAATTAGTAAACCAAAAATCAATGTTTCTCTACCAGGAAATAGCGATGTGAAAGCTTCAGATATTGGATTGGGTGGAAAAGACCCAAGTGGATTATTTAAAAATATTACCAATGATGAAAGCGCAAATGTACACCGTAAAAATGCTGTTGCAAACTTAACAGCAATGGAAGCTGAATACGCTAAAACAAGTGTTGATTATGAAGTGTTGACAAAACTAATGTTCGAGAACGAACGTACTTTAGGACATGTAATGAAATTAGAGCCGAAAATTGATCGTGCTAATTACGACGCTAAATACCTTCCTTTAAAAGATAAAGCAGACAAACAAACTGCTGCTTACGCTGAAATAGTTAAGTTAGAAAAATCATTCCAAAAAGACTTTAGTGCACCAGTTGATTTCAAAAAGCCGGAGGTACTTTCTTTTAGAGGAGAAGGTTATAGTTCTCACCCGCAATGTTATTGTCGCAATTATCGTTCAGATGTAAAAACGTTAGCTGAATTTGATGCTGCGAAAAAACAATACGATGATCTTTCTGCTCAATTGCAAGGTTATAAGAATGCTGAAACACAAAAGTTATTCGCAAATATGACAACTTGTATAGCAAACGGTAATAACTATGCGCTTTTCGCTGCTAAAGAAAATTTAACGAAAGAAGTTGTAGAATACAATACAGCTAATAAAGCGGCTGAGCCAAATAAAGTAATCAAACGTTGTGATGAATATCTTGCTGCATTAACACGTATTGAAACAGATAACAGTTTAAAATTAGAAGCTGCAACAATCACTGCTTTAACACAAGCAAAAGCAACCGTTACAAAAACAAAAACTGATGCTGAGACATATATTAGCAGTGGCGCTTTCAAAAAATACCAAGATAAATTATACGCTGAGAAAATCGCAAAAGTTTTCTTGCCAAAAGCAGGATCAAAAAATGCAACACTTGAAGCAGGTGCAATTAACTATGTAAAAGGTGCCGAATATACAGAGTACTTAACTGGAAGAAAAGACAGCCCAGTTGCTTCAACTTTTAGAGCAATTACTGCAACTGCAACGCCTTACGTTAAAAAGAACGAATATGGTTTGCCATTGTATGAATACCATGAATTGTGGGTTGCTTTCAAAGGTAAAGACGGAAAATGTTATAGATGCGCTGTTTATGCAAGTTATACTTACAAAGGTGGTGGAACGTATGCAACGGTACCAACTTGGGGAGCAGATGCACCTGAAGAAATGTCTTGTGATAATGTTTTGAAATAATTTATAAGTATTTAAAACTAAATTATTTTTAAAGTCAAAACCCCGATTCTTTCGGGGTTTTTTGTTTTTCAGAAGAAATTTATATTGACGAAGTTTTAAATTACCATATTTCAAAATAGTTGAAATTAAAGTCAGGATAATGCAAAAATAATCAGTTAAGAAGTTTAACGAGATGTTTAGAATTATCAGTTATCATAAACAGCATCGTCTAAAACACAATTGATTATAGTCTTTGTTTCCAAGAAATAGAAAATGAAATTGTATTTGGTACATTCCATTTATGCTAAAGTCATTCAAAGTAAAATCAAATAACTTAATTAAGTTTCCAATCGAACAGAGATTACTAAGCA
>CALPMC020000085.1 GCA_943324565.2 Chitinophaga pinensis
AAGCTATTTGGCGCATTGTAAATGACACTAATTTTTTGCTCAGAAATGGAATAAGTTTTAGAAATATCCCCCTTAGAGTAATTTGAAACGGTTAAAATATGTTTTGCTTTTCTTGCGAATTTTGGGAAGAAAAACTGAAAATATAAACGTGCAATCCAAGGAACGTCCTTTGGGTAATGTTCAAAATTGATGTCGTGAATGGTAATAATTTGAGGAACTGAAGTCAGTAAAGAACACAATCCATCAGGTGACCAAAACACATCTATTTTATGCCTTTTTAGAGCCAATGGAAGTGAAAATTCTAACCATAAAATCCATAATAAAGGATGACGAGTTGGTGGGAACAATACAACCGTTTTTACATTCGAAGGAAATCTCAAAGATGAATCAACTGCTCGATCGAAAAACAATACAAACTCATGTTCAGGATGGGATTCACAAAGTCGTTTAGTTATTTCATACGAATAATGACCAAAGCCTTCCATTTTTTTTGGAAGGATATTCCGTGCATTAATTCCTATTCTTGCCACAATTAAAACTCTAAAATATAATTCGTTTTCTTCTCTATACCAATTGTCGTTTTTGGTCCGTGACCACAATAAACAGTAGTTTCATCAGGAAGTTTGAACATACAATTAAAAATAGATTCTTTTAATGTTTCCAAATTACCTCCAGGCAAATCAACTCTTCCAAAACTTCCTCTAAACAAAACGTCACCGTTCACAACAAAGTTATCTTTTTCAAAATAGAAAACTACATGACCCGGCGCGTGTCCCGGAGTATGTAAAACAGTCATTTCTAAATCTCCAAATACTAATTTTTGATTGTGAGCCAAAGATTTTGTTGGTTGTGGAGAAACTTGATAACCTTCAAAACCATACAAATGAGCGTACGATTCAACCGATTGAAGCACTTTTAAATCATCGGAATGCAAATAATAATCGACCTCAAAATTATTCAAAATGAATTGATTTCCAAGAACATGGTCGATATGCGCATGTGTATTTAACAGCGTCACAATTTTCAAATTATTATCTTCAATAAAAGAAATTAACTCCACTTGTTCATCACGGGAATAACAACCTGGGTCGATTACGACACAGTTTTTGTGCTGATCCCAAACTAAATAAGTATTTTCCTGAAAAGCGTTAAATTGGAAGGATTGAATAGTAGTCATAAAGGCTTATTTTGAATCAGTTTTTTTAAAAACATTTCCAGGGAAGGTTATAATATTTCGGTATTCTTCTATTTCTTTAGTAATTATAACAGCGTTAGCTGTATTTTCTAAAATTTGGACATCGTAAAGTTCTTGAATAGCTGCTGTATAATTGATATCTCCTAAAACAGTTAAAGTATTCATACAGAAAATTATTAAACCTGCATTCAAGGAATTATCTTTTACTTCAAGTTTGTTGAAGTCTGTTGAATTTTCTCTTATTTTCGACTTACCAATAAACGCTAAGTTATTAGAAAAAGTTAAACCTCTTATAAAACAGTTAAAGTTGAAAATAACTTCCGAGCTTTTTTCTTCAACATTTACTTTAATAAGATTTCCTGTTCCAGATTCAAGTAGATATAATTCTTGGTTGTAAAATCTTGGCGAATGAGGCATAGCCAAATTTGAAAGAATAATATCCCCCGAAGGAACCTCCATTAGAATACCAGTATTGAGTTTGTTTTTTCTCCATCCTTGATATTGATCATCATCGCTAAGAGCAGTTACATATTTTGGGATATCGTCTTTTAATGCCATGCCGTTTAGATGACACCTATCCTCTGGAACTAAATTAGTAATAAAGGGAGGTTTCCATTTTGGCCTGTGACTATAGTTAATATCAAATATAGATAAACAAGAAAAAAGCGTATTAACACCCCAAATTACACCATCACCAAATTCTAAATCATGAATATCTAATGTGCTAGTAGTGTAGGAAGCTCTTTCTATATAAACAGAATCATAGCTATTGTTTTCTTTGTTTACAAAACTTGCAATATTTTCATTTTTAGAAAAAAAAATGATTTCATCCATGCATGCAACTGCTAATTTTGAACCTTGAATTGCAATGCCCATAGGCTTTTTAAACGAAATTGGAGTTTGAAATAATTCATTGTTTTTGGAGCTAAGAATTATTACTTTGCCTGCTTGATAAGTTGAGAGTAAAACACAAATATTATTCTCTTTTAGAATTTGGGGAATGTTTCCGCTGTAATTTAATTCAAATTTATTTTTCATATAAAAAAAGCCTCGCGAGGAGGCTCATTAATTACTATTTAGTTAGACTATTTTGCTTCTAATTTCCAAATTTCACCATCGGCTGCTGTAATATCATCATCTAACCAAAGTTCTTTGTTCGTTAATCTTTTTATTTCAAATACTGTTGCATCTCCGTTTATATTTAAGATTAAATTTTCTTTATCAGATGCAAAATCCCAAGAACCAGCATAAGTTTCATTTCCAGAACCTGTATAAGTGTATGTAAATAACATCGAACCGTTTTTTTCAAAACTCATATCAATTCCATATTCAGCATTTAAAACAGTCGAGCCTAAAGATTTTACTTCCCAGTCTCCCACAATTCTAGACTTTTTTGAAAGAAGAGAAAATCCAGGACCATCTTCATATTTTCCACAACTAGAACTTGAAACTAAAATTGACGCACCTGCAATTGTTACGTAAGAAATGGTTTTTAAATTTTTCATTTTTTTTTTGTAAAATTAATAATTATCTCAATAAATTCACATGTCCAGTTAATTGATGTTTTACACCAAGAAAATCGACGTAAATCAATTTCCAAGTGTAAGTTCCATCTTGGCATTTTTTTCCACGATAGGTTCCATCCCAAGAATCATTAATAGAATGCAAAACTTTAACAACTTCTCCCCAGCGATTGAAAATAGTACACTCCATCTCCTTTAAGTTTCCGCCGTAAATTCTAAAAAAGTCGTTTAGATTGTCCCCGTTTGGAATAAATGTATTAGGAACATAAATGGTTGCATCGTATTTTATATCGACGTAACTAGAATTCTTACACCCATTTATATCTTCAAAATAAACATAGTAGGTAACATTTTGATTGGGAGATGTTACTGGATTTGAGCAGTTTACACATGAAAGCCCTTCAGTTGGAAACCATGTGTAGGTTCCTGGATTATGACTAAAAGCTTCCAATTGAATGACATCATCGTAAAATGCATAAACGGTTGGACTCACTTGTAGACTAGGGTAAGGGTGAACAATTACTTCGACATAAGCCGTATCGTAGCATCCATTATTATCTTCACCGACAACCATGTAATTTGTACTTCCTGGAGGTTTTACTTCCACAAAATTTTCAAACTGTCCAACTACTGTGTTGAATGGGTGCCAAAAATAATTTTCTGCTCCATTAGCCCAAAGAAATGCGGATTCTCTCGGACAAATTGTTGTGTCGTTACCAGCAACAATATTTGCTGTAACTATTTGAATAAATACAGAATCTCGTATTGTACCACAAGCATTAGCAATATCAACATAATACCATTTATTAATTGGTGGATTTACCTCGACTAGCGGACCATTGACATTAACGATATACTCATTTGGACTCCATGAATAAGCATTTCCACCTGAAGCTAAAATTCCAATTTGACTACCAGAACACATATTCATAGAATCAGGTAGGTTGGCAATTGGTAGTGAAAAATAAACGGATATTTTTACTGAATCACTTAAAGTACAACCATTTGGAGAGGTCATACTTGCAACGTAAGTAATGGTTGTGTCGGGGGTAGATGATGTGTTAAAAGTGTTTGTACTAGTCAAAAAATCCGGTGGACTCCAATTTATTGTACCTGAACCTTGAACTTGAAGTGGCACAGTTGTCCCCAAGCAAATACTAGTATCTGGTGTAATACTCATTGAATTATCGAATACTGGAAGGGTTACATTTAAAGTGACCGAACCACAGCTATCTGAAATAACAACTGTAAATGCTGTTGTTGTTTGAACTGTTGCCGTTGGATTTGAAATTAATGGATTATCTAATAAATTAGCAGGACTCCAACTGTAATTTGCTCCTCCAAATGCATCAAATTGATAACTTCCTCCTGGACAAACTGGACTAGTAGGTTGAACAACTCCACCATCAAAAGCACCAACATTTACTTGAATTGAAACAGAATCTGAACTAAAGCAGCCACTTGTGTCGTAAACTATCAATTTTACATCGTAAACGCCAGGTGTTGTATAATTGTAAATCGGTTCAAAGGCTGTTGAGGTATTTCCATCACCAAAATCCCAGAAATAAGAATTTCCATTGGTACTATTGTTTTGAAAAAAAACAGATTGTGGAATACAAATTAAAGGTTCTGGTTGGGCTGCAATTGCTTCAATGGAACTTAATTCAAATTTGAAAGTTGACATATTACAGTTGGTGCTTCCATTAGTGGGCGACCAACTACCTGATGTGCTTGTAAAACCATTGGGATTTCCACCACATGCACCACAAACAGCGTGATAAATTCTACCAGCTTTGTCAAAACGACTTGTTCCACCATCAACGTGATTTGAACTGCTGTTTGTTCCACCCATAAAGGTTGCGTATTTTAAATTAATTGCATCCTTGCCAAGAACGGCCAAATAAAAATTACTCCCATTTGTATTTAATTGAAAAGCGTTGGGTGTAACTTGAAATCCATTTGTTGTTGAACCTGTTGCTTGACCACTTGAGTTAAGATTTCCTCCCCAACCTGCGATATAAATATCATAACAATTGGAAATTAAAAATGCAGTTGGTGAAATTTCAACTTGTCCACTACTTGCACCAATCATTGTTGTCCAATTGATGTTGATGAGGTTGGTTGAATACTTACGTATGAACTGACCAGAATTTGGATTCCCATAACATCCCGGACTTATTTGCCAAGGTGATTCCGTTTGACCATAAACATATACGGAGTTGTCAATATCGGTTTGCACAAAATAGGTTTGGTCGTATTCACTCATTCCCATATACGTTCCGGACAATAAAGTTCCAGTTCCACCATTCAAACGAATGACATAACCATCTGATAAACCACCGTTAAAAGTTAAATCGTTTCCTGAAGTAATTGGTAAGGTAGAAGAACTTGTTCCACCTGCCACAAAAGCCGAACCATCCGTTCCAATTGTAATTGAATTTCCTGTTTCTAAGCCAGAGCCTCCAAAATAAGTACTCCAAGTTAAATTACTTAAGTTGGGTGTCAATTTAAAAATAACGGCATCTTGTGTTCCATTTAAACTTCCCTGATTTGCCGAAACAGTTGGGAAATTACTCGAAGCAGTTGTACTTGAAATATATACATTTTGGCTTGCATCTAAGGTAATTTCTCCTCTAAATTGATCTCCGTAATTATAGTGTAATGAATTTGTATTTAGACCATCAGTTCCTGAGCCACCAACAAACGTACTAGCAATGAGTGAAGCGCCATTTGCACTTAATCTTGCAACGTAAATATCTGCACCGTTGAAATTAAGAGAGTTTTCAGTAACGTTCGGCCCGCCATTAAATGAATTGTCATAAGGCGCTCCTGGCATTGGAAAATTATTCGAGGAAGTCACACCGTAAATGTACAATTCGCCATTGGGTGCCGCCACAATACTATGCGGTGTTTCGTTTCCTGAACCTCCGATATAAGTGGAATAAAGTAAAGAATTTCCTGTTGCATTGTATTTTGTTATTCCAACATCCATTGGAAAAGAGCCTGAACCACCGTTATAAGTATTATCATAAGCGCCAGATGTAGTGGGATAACCAACTCCAAAAACAATTCCGCCACCAAACAGATTTGAGTTGACATCAGGAGTTGCTGTAAATCCCCAATTGTCAGCAGTTGAACCTGTGAACGTGGCAAAAGTTAAACTTGGGTCAATTATTAATTGTTGTGTTTCATCGTAACCATTCGGAAATTGAAAAGAAATAATATTTCCTTGTTTTTTGAATTTACATTTCACTTTCGATTTTGAACCGTCTGCCGAAATAGTCCAAGCAAGTGGCGCGGATTGAATTATTTGTCCAAAGCTATGTTTAAGAATTAATTGCCCTGATTCTGAAATTTCTAATTGATCTGCACCTTCGATTTCAAATTGAATTGAATTTGGATTAGCTCCAGCAGAAATGTCAAAATTGTAACTTAGTTGTTCGTCCTTACCGTCGTAAAAAACGTTGACACCTTCATAAACTTCGCTAAAAGTTACATAATCAAAACTGAAAACATTCGATTTCCATTTAGAAGGATTGTTTCCAATAAAATAATTAGCGTAATGCTTTGAGGGATTTTTTTCTGTTTTTACTGGATTTGGATTAGAACCAATCAGTTGTTGCTTTATCGCGTGATAGTGAATAATTCCTTCTTCCGAATGATCGTGGTGAGGTTCACCTTCCGAATGATTGTGTGCTAGTGCATCCGTTAAAAAAAAGGTCATTCCTTGATTTTGAAGGTACATTTTCCCTTGATTCAAGTCGATTGAATACTGAATTTTTTCGTCCCATTGGCCACGATTAGGAGTCATCCAAACCGATTGCGAAAAAAGGCTGGAGACTGATAAAAGCAAGAAAAGGAGAAAAATATTTTTCACGGATAGCTAAAGTACAGTATAAATCAATTTACATCAACTGTTTATACTTAATTTAACGATTCAGGTTGCCTAAATGGTTGAGAAATGTTGTTAATTGTATAAGGATTCTTCTGCTTTAATCTTGAATAAAACTCTCAGTATATGACTTTCCACTTCGTGAAGCTCTGTATATATAATCCTCAGTTTAATTCAATTCTCATTCTTGATTATAATGGTCACCTCCCATAGTCTCCGTCAGCTGACGGAAGTTAAACCTATAAACACTTCGACTAACGTTTTGTTAAAATCTACTTCGACCAAATATTCCACTCTTAACTTTCAGTATACGACTGCCATTTTCAACTTTCAACTCTCAACTTTTCACTTTCAACTTTTCACTTTTAACTCTTCACTTTTAACTCTTCACTTTCAACTTTTCACTTTCATCATTCCAAATACAACACCACTCCATTTTGATAATCCACCGAATAATCAAAAGTCAAAGTTTGAGTGCCGATAATTCCGTTTGAAAATAGCCAAGTGATGATTTTTGTGTTTTCGTCGAGCTTACCGTTGCTGTAATTTCCTTCTTTCACTTTGATGTCTTCATCATTAGAAATCGGGAATTGATCTTTAATAACAAATGGGATTTTTGCACCACCATTATTTTTGATTTTTAATTCCCATGTAACTTCAAATTTCTGGCGTGAACCGATTGTCTTTGTTTTTGATTTTTCCTTAATTCTTGTTCTGTCCACACTGATTTTGTTGTCTTTACCGAAAGAAAAAGAAAGTGTGTCTTTGGTAGAATTTACATCTAAATAGGATTTCCCCATAAAAGTTCCATCGAAATAAATATTTGATTCACCGCTCATTAAATTCAATTTTTCCCAACCAGATACTTGTGCTGCCAAATAAACACTTGGGTCTAATTTTGGGATAACGTGATACTCATAACTTGCATTCAAATCGTAACTTGAAATACTCACTCGATGATCCATTCCATCGGTTGGAATTGACATTTTCGAAGCAATTGCATATTCAACACGCATGTCTTTTTTCTGAACAATAGTTGAAACAGTTGGTGAATAATTCGAACCAGATTTTTCTTTATTTTGAAGATTTCTCGTTTTACCATTGGAAACTTCTAGTTTATCACTTTCTTGAATAGATTGTTCATATTGTGCGCTTGGAGCTTCTTCAACGCTTTGCATAATATCGTAAGCATAAGCATTACCATCACCCATTAAAGGTTGATTATCCCATTGATAGTTTTCTCCAGATGCATATTCTTCTGTGACTTTCAATAATGACAAATCCAAGCCATTTGGAACAAGGAAGAACTTTAAATAAGGGGAAGTAATCTGCAATAATTTATCAGAATAACCAACAAAAGAAGCGTTCAAATAATTCTCACCTTTAGGAACAGTAATTTCAAACTTGCCTTCAAAATTGGTGACAGTACTTATATTTGGTTTACCGTAAAACGCCACTTTCGCAAATGGCATAGGTTCACCTGTTGAAGCATCAATTACTTCACCACGTAATTTTTCACCTGAAAAATCAACAGCAGGGATGGAGCGAGAAGTTGTTTGTCGCTGTTGCGGATAATTGTTGTAAGAAATATACCACGGATTCAAAGTCGGTTCTTGTGCATTTTGATATGGATCATTTGTAGATAGTACTAAATCCACATTTTTCCATTCAATTCCAGTTGTTTGACTCACATTTGCTTTTGCTTCAAGGCGAACGGGTTTCCCAATTCCATCACTGCGCATATCGTAGTAAGGTTTCCATGTTGCACGCGGAGAAATATAATTGAAAACGAAAGAGGCATTCGTTGTTTTTTCCACATCCACTTCCACCACAATTTCTGAATAATTGATCACTGGTTTACTACGTTGAGAAATAATTTCTTGTTCCAATTGATTCATTTTCTTCTGTAAATCCTCTAACTCTGTGGTGATTTGCGAAAGACGGTTCGTGATTTCAGTTAATTTGGTGTGCATAAAAGTGTATGTTTCTTTCAATTCAGCGATTTTTAGTCCTTCGTTATTTCCTTTTAAATCTCTATTTCGCATCAACAAACTTTTGTCTAATTCCAAAATTGTGTATTCATCACGAAGGCTTAAATCTTTCGTTGCTAATGCTTTACGTTTTGCGTTGAGACTTTTCATTTCTTCATTGCTGATTTTCAAGTCTTCATAGTTTTTCTTCGTGCGAACAGAAAGAATAGTTAAATCACCTATAGCTTTCACTTGAACGGTATTCGGATCAATGAAGTCTGTCAATTTTTGAAAGACAATATCTTGTTTTCCTGGATTCAAAGTGAGTTTATCTTCGTGTTGAATTTGTGCACCTGTGAAAAATACGGTTACTTTTTTCATATCTGCGGTTGCAGTTACTTCTTTTTGAGCGGACAAAATAGAAGTCAAAAAGAGAAATGAAAGAATTAGAAAATGTTTATACATAATTGAAAGATTTATTTGGTTTACAGCTAGAATTAAGATTGGTTCAAATTAAAAAATCTGAAATTAAAACGCTTCAGACTTTTCAATGATTTCAAGAAGCACTTTATCGATTCTTCGACCATCGATATCCATAATTTCAAACTTATAATTATCGTAGATGAAGTTGTCTCCTGCTTTAGGCATCGCCTTTAATTGATCCATCATAAACCCTGCAATTGTGGTGTATTGACTGTGATTGAACTCAATAATTTCTTTGTTAAAATATTTGTTGAATTCAAAAAGTGGTGTTCTACCATCGATTAAGAAGGTGCCGTTTTCGCGTTCAACTATTTTTTCGTCTTCATCGTCTTCTTCATCGGGTAAATCACCAACTATAGCTTCAATTAAATCATGCAGTGTAATAATTCCGAGCAAACCGCCATATTCATCTATCACAAAACCAAAATGTTGTTTCGTTTGCCTGAATGAATTGATGATTTTAAATGAGGGCGTATTTTGAACTATGAATAAGGGATCTTCAATAATTTCTTCCAATAAAAATGAATCTTCATTGTATTTTTCTAAAAAATCCTTAACACGGAAATAACCTTTTACGTTTTCTAAAGCTCCATCACTTACTATTATTTTTGAATGGCTAAATTCAGTAATTTGACTAAAGATTTCTTCCTTTGAATTGTTAGCATTTACCCATTCAACCTCAGAACTATGTTTCATCAATGATTTTGCTGTTTGGTCTGAAAAGCTGAAAATGTTTTGATGAACTTCACTTTCTTCCGTTTCTAAAACACCTGATTTACCAGCATTTAAAAGTAAAAATTTCAATTCTTCCTCACTAATATGGTCACTATTTGCCTCTTTTGAGCCAATGAGTTTTAAGATGAATTTTGTTGAAATTGATAATAACTTCACGAATGGAAATGAAGCGAACGTAAAGTACTTGATTATTGGAACACAAACCAATGCAATTTTTTCTGAATTATTCATTGCTATCGTTTTTGGAACCAATTCGCCAATAACAATCGTAAAATAAGTGATGCTTCCAATCACAGCAATCAATGAAACAGTATGAACGTAATTCCCTAAAAATGCAAAATTAACTAGTACTTTTTCTAAATCATCTGTTAGCGTTGCGCCACCATAAGCACCAGAAATGATTCCAATTAAGGTAATACCAACTTGAACAGAGGATAGGAAATTCTCTGGATTTTCAAGCAATTTTAAAACAGTCAATGCACGCGTATTTCCTTGAGCAGCTAAGTGTTCCATTCTGCTTTTTTTCACAGAAACTAATGCAATTTCAGATAAGGAAAAGAAACCGTTTAATAAGGTTAAGAAAAAAATGATGAGTATTTCCATAATTTGGTAAAGGTACAAACTAAGACGGTTGTAAAATACGATACAAGTCGTTACTTGAGAAATTTACTTCTATTTTAACTCTTTAGTAAAGTGTGAGGATTTATGTTTCTGAAAAGCCTCAGAAATTGGTTTTGAGAAGGAATTTAATTTAAACTTTATTAGTCTTTCTTATTCCCTTTTAAAAAGTTAGCATATTCTTTCAGGAATTCATTTTGTTCTCGTACTTCTTGTAATTCCGATTCAATGGCTTTGTAGGTTTTACTCAAAGGTTTAAAAAAATCGTATTCCAAAACTTCAGAGATTTTGGAGAGTAAATTAGTGTCAATGGACTTTCTTGTGAATATGGAATAAACGTTCTCGCGTGATTTATTGATGCGTTTTGCAAACTCTGTAACTGTTATACCTTTCGATTCAAGAACCAATTTCACTTGTTGTCCAATATGAATTTCTTCCATTCTACAAAATTCTTGAATACTGTGGATATTAAGTTATCAAAAATGGTTTAATAATTACATATTAACGTTTGAAATATTAAACACTTTTGTTATTTTTGTCGACACAAAATTGATTTTTAATAAAATGGAGTCTAGAAACCATGTAAACGGCGCGAATCTGAAAAGCGATATGAGTAGGAAAATTTTAAACAACATTTATGAAAGCACTAAAATTTTTAAGTTTTACGTTATTATTTGCAAGCATTTTTGCAGTTTCGAGCTGTAAAAAGGAAGGATGTACAGATGCCTTAGCTCAAAATTATTCTTCTTCTGCTAAAAAGGATGATGGTTCATGTAATTATTCCGAAAAACTAATTTTTTGGCAAGATGCAACTGCAGCTACTAGTTGGATAGACTTGGGTGTTAATAACTTAAAATTTTATGTTAATGGTCAATACATTGGATCATGCTTGGCATCTGACTATATGGTTGCTGGTGTTGCACCTAGCTGTAGTTCTAATGGTCAATCTTCTTACACTATTGATTTTGGAAAGAACAAAACTGCGTCTATTCAAGTAAAAATTACAGATGAAACAGATTTCGTTTGGTATGACGAGACAGTAATAGTGACTGCTGGCACTTGTAATTATTATCAAGTATATTAATTCAAATTATATGGATTAAAGCCTCTTCGGAGGCTTTTTTTGTGACATTTTTTTTTACCTCTAAATTCTTTCTTTTTTGGTTTTCTGTAATTGTCTCATTGCTTTTTTGTCGTAACGTTTTTTTTTAAAAATTGAAGAATCACTATCTTTGGTGAATGATTTCAAAAGCTGACATATTAACAAAATTAATTGAGCTAAAACCTATACTTAGAGAAGAATATGCTGTTTTAGAAATAGGTTTATTTGGTTCGTATGCTGATTCTTCAAATACGGAAGAAAGTGATATTGATATTTTGGTTGTTTTAGAGCGACCAATTGGTTGGAAGTTTTTTTCACTTGAATTTTTTCTTGAATCTGTTTTTGAAAAGAAAATAGATTTAGTGACACAAAACGCACTAAAAGAACAACTTAAAAGTCAGATTTTAAAACAGGTTAGTTTCGTTTAATGAAAAAAGAAAATCGTTCATTCAAAATGTATTTAGAAGATATTCATCTTGCAATGGATCGCATTGCTGAATATATTGAAGGGTACACTTTTATTAACCTGAGTTTGATTCTAAAATTGAAATTCAGATTGATATAAAAAGCTGTTAGACAAGGCGTTTGCTCGAAAATATAGCGGGCTAAATTGAGAGGGAACAACGCAGTATAGCTGATTTTTATGCAAAGTGATTAATTATCCCGTTGATAAACAACGATTTACTTCACAATCCTTTCTCGATTTATCCCGATTTATCTTCAAAAGTATTATTCGTAACTCATTGTTTATGAGCGGTCTGAGTTCAATTTTATTAATCGAACTCAGGTTATTAATATCGATTATTGATTTTTGAGGATTAATACCAAACAAACAATGAACATGGTCGGGCATACCATTAACAATGCTCACTATGCATCCCGATTTTTTTAATTCTTCTTTTAGAAAATTGAATAATTTCTGTTCCATTCCTTTATGAATGAGTGACATACGATTTTTCGTTGACCAAACTGCATGAACCCAAATTTTTGAATACGATATTGACATTTTAATAATTTTTCAAATTGAAGTTACGAAATAAAATGATTATATAATAATCTTTATTTTGATTATTATTTCGTATATTTAATTTATAAATTGAAATGTATGAAAAAGGAAATTGAAGTAAAAGGAATACAAATTAGTGTTTACAAACATAACAAGAGTGATTATATATCTCTTTCGAGTATTGCAAAATATCGCGATCAAAAACGAACAGACTATATTATTCAAAACTGGCTAAAAACTCGAAGTACAATTGAACTTTTAGGGATTTGGGAGAAAATGTACAATCCTTTTTTTAATTCCATCGAATTCGATGGAATTAGAATGCAATCAGGCTTGAATAGTTTTATTTTAACTCCAAAAAGGTGGATTCAATCAACCAATTCTATTGGCATAATTAGTAAACAAGGTAAGTTAGGCGGAACTTTTGCTCATAAAGACATCGCATTCGAATTTGCCAGCTGGATTTCTGTTGAGTTTAAGCTGTATATGATCAAAGAATTCCAACGCCTTAAAGAAGCAGAATCCAACCAACACAATCTCCAATGGTCAGTTCAACGAACGATTTCCAAAATAAATTACCGTATTCATACAGACGCAATCAAAGAAAACCTAATACCAAACTTCTTAACAAAAGAGCAAGCCAAAATAATTTATGCCTCCGAAGCCGATTTATTAAACGTAGCGCTTTTTGGAATGACTGCCCAAGACTGGAAAATACAAAATCCCAATTTGGAAGGAAATATCCGTGACCAAGCTTCATTAGAACAGTTGGTAGTTTTGAGTAATATGGAAAGCATAAACGCTTTACTCATTCAACAAAATATCTCCTCGGAAGATCGTATTTTGCAGTTGAATCAAGTGGCGATTTCACAGATGAAATCTTTATTGACAGCTAAAGGAGTTAAGTTTTTAGGTGAGGTTTAGAAATATTCGCTATTACATCAAAATAAGTATGAAATGAAAAAAGAAATTGAAGTAAAGGGGACTAAGGTTCAAATTAAACGATTCAAAGGTGAAGATTACATTTCATTGACTGATATTGCTAAAAGTCAAGGAGTTAATATTAGGCCTGCAGATTTGATAAAAAACTGGATTCGTACCAGAACCACAATAGAGTTTATCGGCACTTGGGAAAAATTAAACAACCCTGAATTTAAAGTGGTCGAATTTGACCACTTTAAAACACTTGCGGGACTTCCCACATTTGGTCTAAGTCCAGGTCTATGGAAAGAAAAAACAAATGCAATTGGGTTTATTGTTATTCAAGGAAAATATGGTGGCACGTATTCACATAAAGACATAGCTTTCGAATTTTGTTCAGCAATTAACCCAATTTTCAAATTATTTTTAATCAAGGAATTCCAACGCCTCAAAGAAGCAGAATCCAACCAACAAAACCTCCAATGGTCGGTTCAACGTGCGATTTCTAAAATCAATTATCGAATACACACTGATGCCATTAAAGAGAATTTGATACCAATTTCTTTAACAAAAGAGCAAGCCAAAATCATATACGCAAACGAGGCAGATTTATTGAACGTAGCGCTTTTTGGAATCACAGCACAAGACTGGAAAAATCAAAACCCAACATTGGAAGGAAACATTCGCGACCAAGCCACCTTAGAACAATTAGTTGTTTTAAGTAATTTGGAAAGTATAAATGCATTGCTCATTCAACAGAATTTCACATCCGAAGAACGTATTTTGCAACTCA
>CALPMC020000086.1 GCA_943324565.2 Chitinophaga pinensis
ATCGGATATTCATTCACATAACAACACAACAAACGAACGGGACTGCCTTTCACAAAAGGAATCTCGATTTCATCCAAATATTCTTCTTCTAAATTGGTCATTTCAAATTCTGATACAGAAACATCATAAGCTGCCGAACTTTGATGTGCTGCCGAAATCATATTTTCTGTGATTGCATTGACAGTGAAAAAACCAGTTTCTTTCAAGTTCGTGTAAGTATCTCTTGGAACTGTATTTGGTCGAAGAATAAACCCCAATAAGGCTGGGTCACTTCCCAAATGTGTGACGCTTGAAAATACGGCTACGTTGCTAATTCCATCTACTGATTTCGTTGCGATTAAGTTGGCCGATTTGTAACCTGTACAACTATTGATTAAGTTTAATCGTGGAATTTTACTGAATTTGTTGAATTCTTCTTTGGTGTATTTAATCATTTTTTCAATTACTTTTTAGAATAACAGAAAGCTTTCATTCTTGTTTAAAAATACCAGCTTAAACCAAAAAACTCACGCCCCTGATAGTAGCGACATCCTCCGACAAGACAAAGTGAGAGCGGAGAATCAGAGCGGGAAGGTCGGAGATACAGCGAAAATCCACCACAGCGGAGGAAATAGCCCTATTAATTTTAATTTCTTTTCTGATTCACGTGCTTTGCAAGAATTCGTTTTCCTTCGATTTTCACCAAGGAGGTGCTTCGAAAAGACCACACAATATCGCTCGCATTTTTGCGCGTTTCTTCAATGTCAACGATGGGTTGCGGATAATCAACACCAATTTTGCACTGATAAAATTCTTGTTCCATTTCGCTCAATTTCCAAGGCTCGTGGATGAGGTGCGCAGGAATATTCTTCAATTCAGGTAACCATTGTTTGATAAAAGCGCCTTCCGGATCGTGGTCTTCAGAATTCTTAATCGGGTTGTAAATTCGAATCGTATTGATTCCTGTCACGCCTGATTGCATTTGAAGTTGCGGATAGTGAATCCCTGGTTCGTAGTCCAAAAATTGTCGTGCTAGAAAATGTAAATCGCGCCAATCTTGCCATAAATTGAAGACAAAAAAGGAAACTACCATCGCACGCATTCGGAAGTTGATGTAGCCAGTTTGCACCACACAACGCATACACGCATCCACAATTGGAACGCCAGTTTTACCTTCTTGCCACGCCTGAATGTAGCGTTCGTTTCTAACTTTTTGAAGTTGATTGTAAGCTTTGTTGACGTTCTCAAATTCCATACTACATTCATCCTCAAACTTTTGAATAAAGTGACAATGCCAATGTAAACGTGAAATGAAATTATCTAATGCTCGTTTGTTTTTCGAAGTTTTGTAATGCTGTTGGGTGTACAAATAAACCATTCGCATACTTATATTTCCGTAAGCCAAATAAGGCGAAATTCGGCTACAACCTTTACGACTCAACAAGGGTTTTGAAATGTGTTTGCTGTAATTTATGTAGCGTTCTTCCAAGAAACTTTTTAAATAGCGCCAAGCCAATGTTTCGCCACCTTCTTGAAAATTCTTGTTTCTGGTGGTAATATTTTCGTCTAGTTTCGGTCCTTTGATTTGCTGGTAAAATTGATCTTCCAGTTTCAAAAAATTGGTGTTTTCTTCATCAATCAATTTCGGTTCGGAAGTCATAGTTGTTTTCCAACGTTTTTCCCAATCGCTTCGGTTTTTCAGTTTGCGAATGATGCCATTGGTGCGACTTTCTTTCCAATTGATTTCTTTTTCCTTGAAGAAAGTTTGCATTTGTAAGTCGCGATCGAAAGTGAGTTTATTGCCAATTTCTTGATGTGAAAAGACGTTTTGAATGTCAAACTCTTCAGCTAAACGTTGAAAAACAGGTTGAACTTCGTTGTGAAAAATATAAACTTGAGCTTTTAAATCTTGAAGCTTTGTATTCATATCCATCAACGATTCATAAACAAAACGCCAATGTCGCACATCACTGTCGTCGTAAGCCATTACGCTCGGCTCGAAAATATACAAAAGCAAAATTGGAAGCGATTCTTTTTGAGCCAAAAACAAAGGTTCGTGGTCTGTAAAACGCAAATCGCGCTTGAACCAAACGATGTTTATTTTTTGCTTCAAAATCAATTCTGATCAAACATCAAGCATCCAAAATCAAGCATTCTTTATGCTTCCCATTCCACCATCCACGTGCATAATCTGCCCTGTAATCCAGCTTGCATTTTCAGAAAGAAGAAATTCCACTATGTTCGCTAAGTCTTTTGGTTCACCAATTTTTTTCAAAGGATGACGATTCGCACTTGCTTCGATTTTTTCAGGTGTGCTCAACAAACGCTCTGCCATTGGAGTATGTGTCAAAGAAGGAGCAACGCAATTCACTCTAATTTTTGGTGCAAATTCAGCTGCTAAAGAACGTGTTAGACCTTCAATTGCACCTTTACTTACTGCAATTGATGCATGGAAAGGCATTCCAGTTTGAACAGCTACTGTGCTAAATAAAACTATTGATGCTTTGTCGGATAATTGCAAGTTCGGCGTGTACGTTTGAATGCCTTTTATGGCGCCTAAAACATTGATATTGAAATCGTTTAGAAAATCATTTTCTTTTAAACCTCTAAACGGTTTCAGGTTGATTGAGCCTGGAAAATAGACCAAACCATCGATTGTTCCTTCTAATTTTGGAAAACTTGTTTCGCCATTGAGTGTGTATTCATAAAACTCTGTGAATGGTGCATCAGGTTCGTTTCTTGAAATGGAAATAACGCGCTCATTTTTTGCGAAAAGTGCTTTTGCGACTTCTTTTGCGACGGCAGATGAAGCTCCGATTAGTAAAGTTGTTTTCATAGTTAACAAACAACCAAATCAGTGAAATTGTTTTTTAAAAACCATTAAGAAGTTAAGCTGCACTAAGATATTTTCTCGTTATAATCTTCATTCCTATATAGTTCAAAATGAATTTCCCAGAAATTATCCAAACCAAATCAAATAATACTTTTATTTTTGTCTACTATAAAAGAAATAGTTATTTAAATTGAAAATATGAAATTTGTAAAAACGCTCAGCTTATTCACAGTAGCTTCCCTTTTTGTTGCTTGTGGTTCATTAAAAAATTCCTCAAAAGGAAGCTCTGAAGGAGAAACATTATTAGAAGTATATTGCAGTGGTGATGAATTCTTAAATAATAAAGAATATTTTAGAGCAACTGGAATTGGTGAAAGTATGGACCAAATGGCTGCAAATAAAAAAGCAAGATCAAATGCACAAGGAGAATTAGCTAAAACGCTTAATTCAACAATGAAAATTGTAACAGATAATTATGTTAAATCTAGCGAAGTAAACAACCAAGAAGAATTAACAGAAAAATTTGAAGAATTATCAAGAACAGTTGTTAATCAACAATTGGAAGGTGCTAGAAAAATTTGTGAGAAATACACCAAAACCAAAGAAGGTAACTATAAATGCTACATGGCACTAGAGCTTTCTGGTAAAGAAATGTTAGCAAAATACAACGAAAAAATCATCGCAGATCCTTCTATAAAAGCAGATTACGATTACGAAAAATTTAAGAAAACTTTCGATGAAGAAATGATGAAATTGGAGCAAAAAAATAAATAACCAATTATAAAGTATTCTGAAAATGTCTTGAAAACTCAAGGCATTTTTTTTTCTCAAATTTACCAAAACATGAAAAATATTTTTTTAATACTTTTTCTTATTCTATGCGCAAATAGTGCTTTTTCTCAAAAAAAGAAGAAGCCTGATTGGGTGCAGAATTATCCCACGCTTGAAAATGATTATATCGGAATAGCTTCAGCGAGCAAGTCAAATTCAAATTATAAAGAGCTGGCAAAACAAAATGCTTTAAATATGCTCTCCAATTCAATTTCGGTCAATGTTTCAGTGGTATCTGTTTTTGCCCAAAATGAAACTAATAAACAATTTACGGAAGAGTTTAATGAAGTAACAAAAACGCAAACTAAAAACTATATCGAAGGTTTTGAAATTCAGGACGAATGGGAGGATAAAAAAAACTATTGGGTATTTATTAAAATTAACAAACAAAAGTTTCTCGAAAATAAAGAACGGAAAAAAAGTGAAGTCACTTTGCAAGCATTTGATATTTACAAAAATGCACTGAATCAAGATCAAGCGAATCAAATCCAATTAGCTTTGCTCAATTATACACGCGCATTAAGCTTGTTAAGCCCCTTTTTATCAGAAACAATCGTTGTGAATGACAATGGCAAATCCATTTATTTGGCCAATGATATTGTCAATCAAGTTTCAAAGTTATTTAAAGAGATTAGTTTTACAACTCCAAATTCCGCTTTAAAAACTTACCAAGCGGAAGCGCTAACAAATGTAGCGTTAACGGCCTACAGAGGCTCCACTAGTTTGTCTTACATTCCTTTGAAATTTGAAACAAGTGACGTAGAAATTATTGGTAAAAATCATCAAACGGACAACCAAGGAAAGTGTATATTTTCTACGAATGCTTTCTTACAAAAAGAGAAGCAGAAATACCTTATATCTGTGTTTGTAAATTTTGAAGCCTTATTGAAAGAAGCCACTCAAGATAATCTAATTATCAACCTTTTTGCCAACTTAACGCCCAATGTATTAACCATAACTATTGAAAATTCAAATTCAATGTTTGATAGAAATGACGGTACTTTCTTTAAGGGTACAAGTACACCATCGAACTTTCAGAATCAATCTTCTTTTGGAACAACTAATAAATCAAACGAAAGTTTAAAATACACCAATTTTGAAACCATGCGCGATGCGTTGAAGCTTAAATTTTCTTCTGAGCAACTAGAAATCATTTCGTTTAATGCCCCCAATTTACCAATCGATGCAAAACAACTGGCTTCTTTAATTTCAGAAATTCCATTTGACGAGCAAAAAATTAATGTCGTAAAAATTTATTTACCTTATTTAACTAGTAAACCTAAAAATCTGTACAACATTTTGGTAAAGGAAATTACTTTCGATAATGCTAAAATTGAATTAAAGAGGATGTTAGAGGCTGGAAATTAGATGTTTTGGCACTAAATGAAATTAGGCAAAGTTTCAAGTTCAAAAATACCATCAAACATCAATTTTAGTAATGAGTTTTTTGCGTTATATTCTTCATGATGAGTTTCTCTCCCATTTACAAATACCCCAAAATCGATTTCGCGCTTGGAATTTTTGACAATTGCGCTTTACTCAAAATTAATTCAAATGCTTGTGATTGTCCTTCGAAAAAGAATAATTTGATTCCATTTTTGTGAAACGAAAATTGCTGTGCTCCACTAAACAAAAAATCGGGTTTGTTGCAATCAATTCTAATATCAGGATTATCTTGAATGGCTTCCACAATTATCTTTTGATAAACAGGACTATTGGTGTTGAAAAGGTCAGTAAAAGCAACTTTTTTATAAGTTCCACTAGCCTGTAAAACCCAATTTGAAATTTCTAAATATCCAGTTGAACCGCCACTGTTTTTTCCATAATCAAGTTGAACTGTTGGTGGCTCGGTAATGGATAAACTTATCGTTTTTGAAGTTACAAATTCTGCTTTAAAATAATTGTTTTCACCATAGCTCGTTCCTCTAATACCATTGATAGCAGCACTTTTATTTCTTTGCATTTGACTCCAGTATGTAGGGTAGAAAAAATCGTAAACCAATTCTTTGTGGTCTTGCAAAATCGATTTTTGAGCATATTCAGTACATTGAATGTAAAAGAAATTATAGCTACTTTCCTCCGTCCAATGGTTCATTAAAATTTCCTTTTTCGATTGCGAAACAAGTTTTCCTTCTTTATCAAAGCAAGTAGTTTTGCCGTTTTTTTCTAAGCTATAATAAACCACATAGCCGTCTCCAGAATAATACAATGGAATAAAACTCGTGTAAGAAGAATCGATTTGGGTAGGATTATTACGGTTGATTACGGCTACTTTTCCTGTTAATGTGATTCCAACATATAAACTTTTGGTGAATAAAAACAAATCCGAAAAAAGCGGTTGAATCACCCAACTACAATTTTCGTCAAGAAGGCCTTTTTTCCACTTTTCTTGCACGATTAATGCCTCCCAATCGTAAGAAATTGCATCAAACTCAGAAGCAACGCGTTGCACACCAAGTGTATCGTAAATGCGCCATTTTCCTTTCATTGTCTGTCCCCAAATACGATTTTTACTGGCAAATTGTTGGTTGATTTGCGTGTGACTTTCTTTGAAAAGAAACCGCAATCGCGGATGAATTAGGTTCATTCCGTCTTCTGTCTGAACCGCTGGAAGTCCACCGTTATAGAAGTCTATGTTTTTTACTTTTGTCGCAAGATTGGTACTTTTATCATAAATAAACCCTCCCATATTTCCACTGATTAACAAAAGGTGACCAAAACTTTTGGGTAGATTGTACCCATACATTTCTTGTCGCCACATTTTTTGTGTCTGATCGTAAATCAAAGGATAATAATTTTGCTCATATTGAAAAAGATAAATACTGTCTAGTTGTGCTTTGAAGGTAACAGGTTGCGTCTTAAAACCGGTTGTAATTGCTTCTGTTAAAAGTGTTCTATTAACTTGTGGAACGCCATTATTAGCTGATTCAACCAATAAACCCTCGAAGTTGTTGGTGATAAGAATTGTCGCATTTGTGGCTGGAACCAAAACAACTCCTTTTTCATCCATAATACCCCAATTGAAACCTTTACCTTGTCGTTTGCCGAAGAAAAAATAAATTCGATAAGCATCTTGAGCGTAGTAATCCGTTTTTGGAACGCGAATATTCTTCGTCATAAACGTGTCAGCTTCAGCGAGTTTTTTGCCTTTCACATCGATTAAATCGTAGGAATTAGTTTCAGACAAATACCCAAAATAACGTGCACTTGAAACGGTTTGTACTTGCGCATAGATCGTAATTAGTTTTTCGTAAATAGGAGCTAAATGAACTTTCCGATCGCCGTTTAAGATTCCTTTTTTGCCGTTTTCTATGAAAATAAATTGATGATGACTGTGCAAACAAGGTAAGGCGTTGCTGTAATTATATGGATATTTTTCAAATTCATATTTTGGCCAAATTATCACTTTTCCTTCTGCGCTGAAAAGTCCGTATTTGTTGTTTTTGAGTACCGTATAATTATCTCCACAAGGCGTTGCTTTATCAAAAGTGCTGTCGGAAAGTAATTTACCTTCCGAAGAAAAGAAGCGGACATTTCCAATAACTGTACTTGATTCTGCTAAATTATCGCCCACTACATAAACTGATTGCTCATTGAATTTGTAAATCATCACCCCATCAAAATAAGGCAAAAGTGTGGCGCCATTTCCTTCTAAAATAGTCGATTGGTGTTTCGGAAGACCCATTTTGGAATAGGTTGTTTTGACTACTAAAAATCGTCCTTTGTTTAATTGTTGAATGGAACTAAACTCCTGTGGAAGCACCCAAACTTTTGAAGTGTCCATAATTCCCATCAGGTTTTGGGTATAGCTGTTTTCCACTTTTTTGTTCACCAAAACAAAACGGTCAGCCGTCAGCATATTGATTTGATCGTATTTTGCACCGACGAAAACTTTTCCCGTTCGGGTTAAAATTCCCCATTTATCACCATCTTTAAAAGTAAAAAATCCACTTTGTTGCAATTGAATCTCTTGGTATTGCGCAGGAACCACCCATTTTTTGTCTGCATTTTTCAATCCATACGCACACGCAATTGGGTCGCGAACGATTTGTAATTGTGAAAAAGCAAAAGCGTTAATTAACAACGCTAAGAATAGCAATTTTACTTTCATAAAACTAAGATACACCTTTGAGGGGAAAAGGTTTGAAAAAGTGAGTTTATTTTACTCGCTTCCAGAACACAATTTTATCTTCGCCATCCTTCCAAAAATCCCGGATGATTGCTTCTTGGTGGTAACCTATTTTATTGTATAAATTTCTTGCAGGAAATTGTGCATCATCACTTGAAGTTTCAATAATTAATATTCTTGCACCTTTATCTTTCAATAGTTGTTCGATGTAATGCATCATTTCTTTAGCAATTCCTTTCTCCTGCTCATTTTTGCTTACACCTATTGCAAGTAAATTGTATGTTCCTTCTGTTAATTTTTCGGGGACACAATAGCCAATTGCAACGGGAACTTCGTCAGAAGTAGTAGTAAACCAAATATCTTCTGTTTCCGGATTGTTGAAATAATCATATATCATTTCGTCCAAAAGCTCAGAAGGGAAAAGTTCACACGAGTCAAGGATCAATTTTAAATCATCACAATCAGTAGGTTGAATAGGTCTTATAGAAATGGACATTTTTAATGAATTAGATTACTGCTATAAAGTTACAAAGAAAAGAATGCTAAAATGGTACTAAAAATTAAACACTAAGAGTTAGTGATTTTTAATCATCGATTTCTAAGTTGAAATTTTTATCTATTTTACTAAGCTTTTTTAGAAGCTATAAGGTTTCAACTTTCATCTATCAGTTTTCAGTTTTAAAGACTAACTTTGCACCCGTATGAAGCACATCAGAAATTTTTGCATAATTGCCCACATTGACCACGGAAAAAGCACACTTGCTGACCGTTTACTACAAACCACAGGAACAATCTCCGACCGAGAGATGCAAGCGCAAGCCTTAGACGATATGGATTTGGAGCGCGAACGTGGGATTACAATTAAAAGTCACGCCATTCAGATGAATTACAAACACGATGGCCAAGAATACATTTTAAACCTAATCGACACTCCTGGACACGTTGATTTTTCCTACGAAGTTTCGCGTTCAATTGCTGCTTGTGAAGGCGCTTTATTGATTGTTGATGCGTCGCAAGGGATTGAAGCACAGACGATTTCCAATTTATATTTGGCTTTAGAACACGATTTGGAAATCATTCCGATCTTGAATAAAATGGACTTACCAGGCGCAATGCCTGAAGAAGTTTCCGACCAAATTATGGAATTGATTGGCTGTGATTTGGAAGACATTATCCAAGCTTCTGGAAAAACAGGACTTGGTGTAGATAAAATATTAGACGCGATTATTAACCGTGTTCCGGCACCGAAAGGAGACGAAAACGCACCCTTACAAGCGATGATTTTTGACTCGGTTTTCAATCCGTTTAGAGGGATTATAGCTTATTACCGAATTCGTAACGGCGTCTTGAAAAAAGGCGATAAAGTGCGTTTCTTCAATACAGGAAAGACTTACAACGCTGACGAAATCGGAATTTTGAAAATGGATTTGTCGCCGCGAAAAGAAGTGCGAACTGGAGACGTTGGTTACATCATTTCAGGTATCAAGCAAGCAAAAGAAGTAAAAGTGGGTGACACCATTACCTTGGCTGAAAATCCATGTGAAGATTCAATCAAAGGATTTGAGGACGTAAAACCGATGGTATTTGCTGGGATTTATCCCGTAGATACTGAAGATTATGAAGAATTGCGTTACTCGATGGAGAAATTGCAATTAAACGATTCGTCGTTGGTTTTCGAACCTGAATCATCTGCCGCTTTAGGTTTTGGTTTCCGTTGTGGATTCTTAGGAATGTTGCACATGGAAATTATTCAAGAACGTTTGGAGCGGGAGTTCAACATGACGGTTATCACCACTGTACCAAACGTTTCGTACAAATCATATATGAAAAAAGACCCTGAAAAAGTTTTTATCGTAAATAATCCCTCTGAACTGCCTGATCCTTCTGGGATGGACAGAATCGAAGAACCTTATATCAAAGCGCAAGTCATAACGAAATCAGAATACGTTGGATCGATTATGACTTTGTGTATTGAAAAACGAGGCGAATTGACCAATCAAGTTTATTTGACGCAAGACCGTGTGGAAATTACGTTTGAAATGCCTTTAGCGGAGATTGTATTTGACTTCTACGACCGTTTGAAATCCGTTTCTCGTGGTTATGCCTCGTTCGACTATCATCCAATTGGTTACCGCGAATCCGACTTGATTAAAATGGATTTATTGTTAAATGCTGAACAAGTTGACGCTTTATCTGCTTTAGTTCACAGAAGTAATGCGTTCGATTTAGGAAAGAAAATTTGTTTGAAGTTGAAAGAATTGATTCCGCGTCAGCAATTTGAAATTCCGATACAAGCAGCGATTGGAGCTAAAATTATTGCACGTGAAACCATCAAAGCGTTGCGTAAAGACGTTACTGCAAAATGTTACGGTGGAGATATTTCGCGTAAACGTAAATTATTAGAGAAACAAAAAGAAGGTAAGAAACGTATGCGTCAAGTGGGACGAGTGGAGATTCCACAAGAAGCGTTCTTGGCAGTATTAAAATTAAACGATTAAAAACAGAATAACATGCTTGATATTTTAAAACACGCACATTCAGGTTTACGTTGGGTAGCCTTGATTTTATTGCTTTTAGCAATTGTAAATTCTTTGATTTCAAGGAATTACGACAAAAAACATAAAATGATTAATCTTTTTGCTATGGTTTCTTTGCATACGCAATTATTGATTGGTCTTATCTTGTATTTTATTTCTCCGAGAGTGAAATTTGTAGAACATTGGATGTCAAGTAAAGTTGCCGGTGGAGCTTTTAGGTTTTATAATCTGGAACACATTTCATTGATGATTATTGCTATAATTTTGGTTACTGTTGGAAGAAAAATCGCTGAAAAACAAACTAACGATCTTGATAAACACAAAAAAATCCGTACTTGGTATACAATTGCTTTAGTGTTAATCATTGCAGCAATTCCTTGGCCATTTAGGACAGCATTAGGTGGAGCATGGTTTTAAGAAGCAGCTTTTTTATAGCTTCCATTTTGCTATTAACTGCTTGTGGAGGCGGTTCATCTAAAAACGATGCGATTCCAAGTGAATCTCCTGAAGAAAAAGGCGCAAGTCTTTATACAGTAAATTGTGCATCCTGTCATGGGGAGGATGGAAAATTGGGTTCATCTGGTGCTAAAGATCTTTCTGTTTCTAAGTTGAACGACAAACAAATAGAAAAAATCATTCGCAAAGGAAAAAATGCCATGCCGTCACAAGAAGCAATTTTGGAAACGGATGCGAATATCAAATTAGTAATAGAGCACGTAAAGACGTTGAAAAATAAGCCATAACGAGATTCGTCACATTCAAGGATTAATTTTAAACGGCGATTCAATATGACCATTAAAAAATTCTTAAACACATATTAAAATAATGCAAGAAGGACACGTAACCGTTGATGCTGTTGAAGAATCATGTGTGTTGATTGGGGTGATAACTTCTGAAATCAACGAAGAAACTGCGAAAGAACATTTGGACGAATTGCAATTTCTAGCCGAAACAGCTGGAGCAATCACCGTTGAAACATTTACCCAAAAATTACCTTATCCAAATCCCAGAACCTACGTTGGAACGGGGAAATTGGAAGAAATCAGACAGTATATCAAAGCTGCGAATGTAGAATTAGTCATTTTTGATGATGAACTTTCGCCATCACAATTGCGTAATATTGAACGTGATTTAGATTGCAAAGTCTTGGACCGAACGATTTTAATTTTGGATATTTTCGCAAGTCGGGCACGTACTTTTCACGCAAAAACACAAGTGGAATTGGCGCAATTGCAGTATATGTTACCTCGTTTGACACGAATGTGGACCCACTTAGAGCGTCAAAAAGGGGGAATTGGTTTGCGTGGTCCAGGAGAATCACAAATTGAAACAGATAGACGAATCATTCAAATGCGTATTTCATTGATGAAAGAACGTTTGAAAGACATCGACAAACAAATGGGGGTACAACGTAGTAACCGCGGACAATTAGTTCGAGTTGCTTTAGTTGGTTATACGAACGTTGGAAAAAGTACGTTGATGAATTTGTTGTCAAAATCAGATGTTTTTGCAGAGAATAAACTCTTCGCAACGCTAGATACAACCGTCAGAAAGGTGGTTATTGACAACTTACCGATGCTTTTAACCGACACCGTTGGATTTATTCGCAAGTTGCCACAACAATTGATGGAATCCTTTAAATCGACTTTAGACGAAGTGCGCGAAGCAGATTTATTGGTGCACGTTTTAGACATTTCGCATCCGAATTTTGAAGATCATTTCAACGTAGTGAACGAAACCTTAGCAGAAATTGACAATACTGAAAAACCAACAATTTTGGTTTTCAACAAGATTGATGCCTATCAACCACCAACTAATGATTTGAACGAAAACGAAGAAGATATCACTTCCTTGGATTCATTGAAAAAATCGTGGATGGCGAAAATGAATAAAACCAAATGTGTATTTATTTCTGCACAAGACAAAGAGAATATTGAAGAATTGAAAGGAATTCTTTACGAAGAAGTGAAAACTATTTTCAAAGTGAGGTATCCTTATAATGATTTTTTGTATTGATTAAACCAACATAGGTGCAGGTTTAAATCCGCACCTATGTTGGCCAAAAAATCGTAATTTCCGAAAACGATATCATCAAATACATTGAGGCGAAGGATTTGTTAATCATTTTCTCTGGTCAAGAATTGACATAATCAACGTATTTTTTTTTTATTTTATCCCTTGTAACAAAAGGACAATTTCACTAACTTAAAGTGAAATTCGCCGCGGCGAAGAAGGGGGATGAGGATTTAACTTCACTTCAGCAATAAGTCACCTCCCTTAATCTCCGTCTGCTGACGGAAGGGAAATAGTTCATGGATCTGCTAATAATTATTTGGAAAGCTATAGATTTTAACTAGAATTAAAATCTATAACCTTTTTAAAATCAATCAACTACGAAGTGAGATTAAATCCTCCCTCCTTGAGGAGGGAATGAGGGAGGTGACAATTTCTTCACTGTTAATACCTAAAAAAGCTTCACCGTTTTTTATCTCCATAATTTTGCAGATACTACACAACATTGTCTCAATAAATCATTTCGAAAAATTCACAAGGTCAGTGTGGTTTCTACCTCGGATAGTAGGAATGTAAAGTGATTTGATTTCTTTTGGAAATTTCGTTTTTGGTGCGGAAGGTTTATACTATTTCTTAATGTTTGACGCCTCAAGCAATGTTTTGTATTCTTCTAGTAGGTTAAGGTATTTGTTTTTCCAGTATTCAACTTCATTATAAATAGGTCGAGTTTCATTCACACTATTGTTTACGTTTAACTCCTTGATTTCATTCGAGAAATCGTAGTGAATTATTTTGCCTATTTCTAATATAACATCTAAAGAAAGCTGAGGGTTTTCGAAAGCATTGTATATCCATTTTCGGCTTTTACCTAAACGGCCAACTAATTTTGTCAATGGTATACCACTTTGACGTACAGCCTTTTCAACTATTTCACCTTTGTGTTGCATAATGACAAAAGTGGGCGCTAAAGTGTAAACTTATTTATACTTAAATTATACAATTATGTGTAATTATTTTTAGATTTGTGGAATACATTCAATTTTTCAATGAAAATCCTATTTTTTTTAACGCTTATTTTTTTGGTAACACCAACGATTAACGCCCAAACCCTTACGCGTTCCGTTATTGGGTCATTTGGAAACTCCACAACAAACGACGGTATCACACTCCAACAATCTATCGGACAGCCTGCGCTAGTGAATAATGAAAATTTTGAGGGAACAGGATTGCGCCAAGGATTTCAGCAGCCGATTTATTTCATTGAAGAACAAAATGAATTGAAAGTAACGCTTTATCCAAACCCAAATCAAGGCGAGTTTTCCTTTATTGTGGAAGAAGACACTGAAATAAAATTGCAGTATCAACTTTTTGACCAACAAGGAAAATTAATTTTTCAAGGTAAAACCGATTCAAATTTGTTGACACCCATCTCGATTCAACAACCAAGTCCAGGAATGTATCACCTGAAAGTTTCTGATGGTACAAACAATTCCTCATTTAAAGTCAATGTAATTCAATAAATTATGCGATCTATTTTTTGCTTGCTACTTGCG
>CALPMC020000087.1 GCA_943324565.2 Chitinophaga pinensis
GTTGAAGCTGATTGTTTTTCAACTTGTTTAACTTCTTTTTTATCGATTAAATTTGTTTGTTTATCATCAGAATTAGAAACGATAAAAACAGAAACTGCTAATGCAGCTGCTGCGAAACCGATTAATCCCCATTTTGTAAAATTGATCGGTTTAACAATACCGGTTTGTGGTAATTTAGATTCTAGACTTTTCCAAGCAGAGGCATCATAAGGAAGCTCATAGTTTTCTAAGGAATCTTTAAATAGTTTTTCAATATCTTTCATCTAATCGATGTTTTTATATTTCTCTTTTAATATGCGTTGCAAATTCATTTTTGCTTTTGCTAAATTGGATTTTGATGTTCCTTCATTGATACCAAGTATGTCAGCAATCTCTTTGTGAGAATAATCTTCCATCACATAGAGATTGAAAACTGTTCGATAAGCAGGCGAAAGTTTAGAAACTGCTTCAAGTGCAACTTCAGCTTTTAGACTAATGGTGTCAAAAATTTCTTTTTCAACCATTTCATCAACTGCATCTTGTTTGAAATCAGTATCTTTTTCACTTAAAAAAGGGCTTCGTTTGTTTTTGCGAATTGTATCAATTGCAGTATTTGCAATAATTCTACGAATCCAACCATCAAACGAACCTTTAAAATCAAAATGTTCCAATTTGTCAAAGACCTTAATGAATCCTTCTTGAAGAACTTCTTGAGCTGTATCTCTGTCTGAAATATATCTCAAGCAAACCGCAAACATTTTTCCATAAAATTGTTTAAACAAAGCCTCTTGCGAACGTCTTTCACCTTTGAGGCAGCCCTCTACAATTTCCTTTAAATGATCCTTTTTCTCCAATTTTTCAACAAGTTCTTAACGACCGTCAAAGTTAATGGTTGCCTCGAAATAGCAACATAATTTATTTTATTCTTGAAATTAGCTTCAATTAGGTCAAATTAACTAAATTCGTGGCACTTAAAGTTTCACTAATTAATAAGGTTCAAATATGAAAGTAACAGTAGTAGGCGCAGGTAATGTTGGCGCAACATGTGCGGATGTTTTAGCTTCGCGCGAAATTGCAAACGAAATCGTTTTGTTAGACATTAAAGAAGGATTTGCAGAAGGAAAAGCTTTAGACATTTGGCAAACATCTCCAATCAATTTGTATGATTCTAGAACAATTGGATCTACAAACGATTATTCAAAAACAGCTGATTCTGACGTGGTTGTAATTACATCGGGTTTACCAAGAAAACCAGGAATGTCTCGTGACGATCTTATTGCTACCAATGCTGGTATCGTTAAGACAGTGACAGAGAACGTTGTGAAGTATTCTCCGAATGCAATTATTATCATCGTTTCGAATCCGTTGGATGTAATGACTTATTGTGCTTACCTAAGTGCAAAAACAGATTCTAGTAAAGTATTTGGTATGGCTGGTGTTTTAGATACAGCTCGTTACCGTGCTTTTTTAGCAACAGAATTAAATGTTTCTCCAAAAGATATCCAAGCAGTATTGATGGGTGGACATGGAGACACAATGGTTCCACTTCCTCGTTACACAACTGTTGCAGGTATTCCAGTTACTGAGTTAATCGAAGAGTCAAAATTGAATGAAATCATCGAAAGAACGAAATTTGGTGGTGGAGAAATCGTTAAATTATTAGGAACTTCTGCTTGGTATGCGCCAGGTGCAGCAGCTGCTCAAATGGTTGAAGCGATCGTTCGTGACCAAAAACGCATCTTCCCAGTTTGCGCTTGGTTGGATGGTGAATATGGAATGAAAGATATTTATTTAGGAGTACCTGTAGTTTTAGGTAAAAACGGTATCGAAAAGATTATCGAATTACAATTAAACGATGACGAAAAAGCACTTTTAGCTGAATCTGCTGAAGCAGTAAAAGGTGTTATGGATGTTTTAGATAATATGAATGCAAACGCATAATTGATTCAGTTTTCAATAAAAACTTAAAGCGGATGAAAGTCCGCTTTTTTTATGCTTTAAAAACAGAAATTTTATTGGATTCGATTATTAATTTCAGAAATAAAAATTTGCTCCCTGTCTGGAGAAATTAAAAGTTCATCGTATTTGTTATAATGAATAATTACACCTTTGTATGCTGTAGAAATTTTCCATCCTGCAAATAGACCAGTTTGTTTTTCAACTTTACGAAAAGAATTTAAAGGAATTATTTTCTTCCAAAAAAAGGTTTCGCAAATTAGTTCTGTTGATGAAATTGTAAACTTTGTTGTTAAAGCTGAACCAATAAAAAACAACATAATTAGAATATGTATACCCAAAGTAAAACAAAAACCGAATGTGTCTTTTTTAAAATCAATGGTGTAAAGAATAAAACTAAAAAGTAGGAAAATAAATGCAACAACTAATTTGTAAAACAGATCAACTCTTGTTTTGAAAACCATTTTAAATGCTTACCAAGTAAACAAAGGTCTATTCGACATAAACTGATTAACTTCAGTCTTAATAGTTTGGATTTCAGTTTCGTTGTCTTTATTCATTAAAGCACGGTCAATTAAATTGACTATCGTTTGAATATCATCCTCCTTAATTCCTCGAGAAGTAATAGCTGAAGTTCCAACTCTTATCCCTGAAGTAACAAAAGGAGATTCAGTGTCAAATGGCACCATGTTTTTGTTTACGGTAATATCGGTTTTTACAAGTACATTTTCAGCGTCTTTTCCAGTAATCCCTTTAGAACGAAGATCAATCAACATGCTGTGATTGTCAGTTCCACCAGAAATAATTGTATACCCTAGTTCAGTTAACATTTTTGCCATAGTAGCAGCATTTGTTTGAACTTGTTTCATGTAGGTTTTATATTCTGGACTTAATGCTTCACCGAAGGCAACTGCTTTTGCAGCAATAACATGTTCCAGTGGTCCACCTTGAATTCCTGGAAAAACAGCAGCATCTAACAAAGCAGCCATAGATTTAGGATTTCCATTGTTCCATTTCAACCCAAAAGGATTATCGAAATTATTACGCATCATAATAATTCCACCTCTTGGACCTCTTAATGTTTTGTGAGTGGTTGAAGTAACAATATGACAATGTTCTAACGGATCGTTTAATATTCCAGCAGCAATTAATCCTGCTGGGTGAGAAATGTCTGCAAGAATTAAAGCCCCAATTTCATCAGCAACCTTGCGAATACGAGCATAATCCCAATCTCTTGAATAAGCTGATGCACCACAAATAATCATTTTTGGACGTTCTCTTAATGCGACTTCTTCAAGCACATCGTAATCAACTAAACCAGTTTCTTTGTTTACTCCGTAGAAGAAAGGTTTATATAATTTACCAGAGAAATTAACTGATGAACCGTGTGTTAAATGACCTCCATGAGACAAGTCAAAACCAAGTATTTTGTCTCCTGGTTGCAAACAAGCTAAAAAAACTGCAGCATTTGCTTGGGCACCTGAATGTGGTTGAACATTTGCCCAACTTGCACCAAATAATTTACATAAACGATCTATTGCTAATTGTTCTACTTTATCAACAACTTCGCAACCACCATAGTACCTTTTTCCAGGAAGTCCTTCTGCATATTTATTTGTTAACACACTTCCAGCAGCCAACATAACTTGTTCGCTCACAAAGTTTTCAGAGGCGATCAATTCAATTCCGTGTGTTTGTCTTGCTTTTTCTTCTTCAATTAAATTGAAAATTTCAAAATCTTTAATCATTTAAGAATGCATTTGAGTTGCGTAATTTATTTGATATATTTTTTCCAAACCGTCTTTCAAAGACATCAATGGCTTAAATCCAGTTATTTCATATAGTTTTTCAGAACTACCAATTCTTCTTGCTACTTCGTATCCATTCAATTCATGCGCGTTTTCAACAAACATTATATCTGAATTAGAATTAGTTACCTCTTTGATTTCTTTAGCTAAATCAGCAACACACCATTCTGCTTCGTTTGCAATATTTACAACGTTCCAACCTTTTGTGTTCATTAAACGAATACAAGCTTCAACGGTATCGTCAATGTAAGTAAAGTCTCTAGTTTGTTTACCATTTCCATAAACAGTAATATCTTCTCCAGCAATACATTGTTCAAAGAAACGAGGAACAACCATTCTATTATCTTGATTATGCCCGTATACATTAAAGAAACGTACTGATACGGAATTCAAGCCTTTCTCATCAAAATTAGATTTCAAATAAAGTTCATTGTATCTTTTAGCCATCGCATAAGAAGTATGTGGGTCAACTAACATCTTTTCAGTTAAAACATCATCAACTATTTCTGTTGAGCTATATATTCCGCTAGTTGATGCATACAATAGATTATTAATACCATTCTTATAACAAGCATTAACAACATTTCTAGTTCCAATTACTTCAACATCCATTGTTTCAACTGGACTTTCTGCAACAACATCGACTCCAAGGACAGCTGCTAAATGAAAAATAAAATCACAACCTTCGCTTGCTTTGTTTACTGCATCCTGATTCCTTACGTCTTCTTGATAAAATGTAATCTTAGATAATGTTTCTTCATCTAATTTATTACCTCTTAATAATGAATCTAGCACTACAACTTTATGTCCGTCTTTAAGTAATCTTTTTGCTAAGTTACTTCCAATGAAACCAGCTCCTCCAGTAATTAATATTTTCATATTTTCATTAATAAATTGAAAATTAATAATTTTTCACAAATATCATAATAAATATTTACTTTTTGACAATTTTAGACTTTGAAAAAGGTTGGTAGATCAATATAATAAACATCAAGTGACGTTGGTAATAAAAAACAACTAAGAAATTTATTTATCGGCAAAATTCAGTGACCTAGATTTTTTAATAATTTATGTCACATGCGAGTACTATCGAAAGTTTTTCTATTTTTGCTAAAATCGAATTTATGAATATTAAAGGTATTATTGCTATTTCTGGTCGACCAGGTCTTTTTAAAGTTGTTGCACAAAGTAAAAACAGTGTGATTGTTGAGTCAATGATTGACAAAAAACGCTTCCCAGCATATGCTTCAGAAAAAATTTCAACATTAGAAGATATTAGCATTTTTACTTATGACGATGATGTGAAATTGATTGATGTTTTCAAAACAATCTTTGATAAATATGAAGGTGGTGAGTGTATTTCTCATAAAATCGACACAAAAGAATTATCTAAAACTTTAATAGAAATTCTTCCTAATTACGACCAAGAGCGCGTTTATCCTTCAGATGTAAAAAAAATATTTCAATGGTATAACCTATTACATTCAGCGGGAATGATGGTTGCAGAAGAAGAAAAAACAGAAGATGTAGCGCAAGAAACTGAAAAACCAATAAAGGAAACGAAAACTAAAAAAGACGAAACTAAGAAACCAATTGCCGCAGCACCCAATAAATCTGCGAAACCAGCGAACGTAAAAAAAGCTGCTCCGGTTAAAACTGGTGTTTCGAGAGGAAAATAAATCAAACTGAAAACTGAAAACGCAAAGTTGAAAGTTGAAACAAAATGGAAGAGTTAAGAACTATAATTTAGTGATTAACTCTTTTTTTTTGAAAATGATTTTTCACTATTTACTACTCCAAATTATTTCCTAATCAATCTTCTGCTAATGCCTAATCACTTCAAACTATTACCTTTTAAATTATTGCCTAATCACTCCTCTACTATTGTCTACTAAAACTATTGACTATTTAAACTATTGACTTTATTATGAAAATAAGAAAAAATCCAAGAAAATTCATCGCTGTAGATTTGAAAATCAATGCGTGGGAAGATATAAAATCGTACTTCGACAATTTGTTGAATCGTAAGTTGAATACTAAAGAAGATTTTGAAAAATGGTTAGAAGACAGAAGTGAATTAGACGCAGTTCTTGAAGAAGATATGGCTTGGCGTTACATTCGAATGTCGATTGATACAACGAATGAGACTTTTTCAGCTGCTTACAATTTATTTGTAACAAAAATTCAGCCTGAACTTGCTCCCTTAGATGATCAATTGAATCGCAAATTGGTTGACTGCCCGTTAAAAGATGCATTCAAAAACGAGGAGGCATACAAAATTTATTTTCGTGCAACAGAAGTTCATTTGAATTTGTTTCGAGAGGAAAATATAGCAATCGAAGCAGAATTAAATGAAAAAGCTCAGCAATATGGTGCAATTAGTGCGGCACAATCAATCGAACACAATGGTGAAAAATTGACTATGCAAAAAGCTTCTCAATTACTTAAAGAGCAAGATGAAAACTTGCGAAAAGAAGTTTTTGAAAAGATTGCAAATCGACGCAGAGAAGACACAGATAAGCTAGATCAACTTTACACTGAATTGATTCAAAAACGTCATGAATTGGCTGTAAACGCAGGTTTTGAGAGTTTTGTGGATTACAAATTTCAAGCGTTAGGAAGATTTGACTATACGAAAGAAGATTGCTTTGCTTTTCACAATGCGATAAAAACATTGATTGTTCCAATCGTAAAAGAGATTCAATATAAAAAATTAGCGCTTTTAGGTAAAGATAAGTTTAAACCTTGGGATGCTGAAGTTGATCCTGAAGGAAAAGCACCATTGAAACCATTCCAAACAGGCAAAGAAATGTTGGAAGGAACGATTGATATTTTCAAGAAAATAGATCCTTATTTTGCAGATTGTTTGCGCACGATGAACGAAATGGGACATTTGGATTTGGATTCTAAAACTGGAAAAGCACCGGGTGGTTATAATTATCCTTTATATGAAATTGGTGTTCCGTTTATTTTTATGAATGCCGTTGGTGCACAGCGCGATTTAGTAACGATGGTACACGAAGGTGGTCATGCCGTTCATTCTTTTTTAAGTCGTAATTTGAAGTTGACAGGATTTAAAAATTTACCATCAGAAGTCGCTGAATTGGCTTCTATGTCTATGGAAATGCTGACAATGAATTATTGGGATACATTTTATCCAAATGAAGACGACTTTAAACGTGCGAAACGCGAACAATTAGAAGGGATTTTGAAAATTCTTCCTTGGATTGCTCAAATTGATGCGTTCCAACATTGGATTTATACAAACGTGAATCATACTGTTGTTGAGCGTCATGCTTTTTGGCAACAACTTTCTAAAGATTTCGGCACAGGATTGACTGATTGGGCAGGTTTCGAAGATCAAATTGCTACATCTTGGCAACGTCAATTGCATTTGTTTGAAGTGCCGTTTTACTACATCGAATATGGAATTGCGCAACTTGGTGCTTTAGGTGTTTGGAAAAATAGTATTGATAATTTCGATCAAGCAGTAAATGATTATAAAGAAGCTTTGAAATTAGGTTATTCCAAATCAATTCCAGAAATTTATGCTACAGCAAATGTGAAATTTGATTTTTCAGAAAATTACTTGAACGAATTGGCTGATTTTATACAGGAGGAATTGGGAAAACTTTAATTTTTTTTCAATTGTAGGGTTAAGAAATAATACTTTTCGTTTTTGTTAAAATGTAAAATAGTCATTTCAAGGTAATTTATTACACAATTGTTTGAAACAAATTTAAATATGTAAGTATTAAACTAAGTAAATTCCAAAAAAAACTTATTTTTGCAACCTAAAATTTTTAAGATGATAGAAGATTTAAGCTTTGACAACCTAAAATCAAAATTTAACAGTGATAAAAGATTCAAAATTGGAACTTATTTGGTTGGTGGAATACTTGCTTTAGGTTTGTTATTTTTCCTTTACAGACAATTTATTTGGATGCCAAGCAATGAAAAATCAAATGATGGATGGTGGGTTGCAATGAACTATATTGAAAAAGATTCAACTGATCAAGCAATTAAATCTTTAGAGCCTTTTGTGAAAAGCTATAATGGTAAAACAGGTGGAGAAATCGGTCAATATTTATTGGCGACTCAATACATGAAAAAAGGAGAATTTCAAAAAGCACTTAACAACCTAGAAGATGTTGATCTTAATGATACTTACATTAGTGTTTTTGCAATTGGTTTACAAGGAGATTGTCATTCAGATATGAAAAATTATGAGAAAGCAATCGGAAAGTATTTAGAAGCAGCGGATGCTAACGATAATGAAATGACTACTCCTATGTATTTATTCA
This sequence comes from Chitinophaga pinensis, assembly GCA_943324565.2. Lineage (GTDB taxonomy): Bacteria > Bacteroidota > Bacteroidia > Flavobacteriales_D > Crocinitomicaceae > UBA952. The sequence continues at coordinate 8,048 of CALPMC020000087.1, forward strand.
AAGCTGGTTTACATGCTGAAAAATTGAAAAAATTTGAAGATGCAACAACCTATTACACTAGAATTCAAGATGATTATCCATCTTATGCAGCACAAAAAACAATTGAAAAATATATAGCTAGATCTAGCAGTACTAAAGTAAAATAAGATGGCGACAGCCTTAAAAAATCTTTCTGAATATAATAAGGAACTTGTTCCTAATGGTGCCGATTTTAAAGTCGGCATTGTTGTTTCTGAATGGAATGACCAAATCACTTTCAATTTACTTAAAGGCGCGCAAGAAGCACTTTTAGAGAATGGAGTTAGAGAAGAAAACATCTACGTACAATTTGTGACAGGCGCTTTTGAACTTCCGCTAGGTTCACAGTATTTTTGTGAGCAAGAAATCGTGGACGGCGTTATTGCGATAGGCGTTGTTATTCAAGGTGAAACCAAGCATTTTGACTTTGTTTGTTCAGGAACAACTCAAGGTATTATGGACGTGATGTTGAAATACAACAAACCAGTAGCATTTTGCCTTCTTACAGATAACACTATCCAACAATCTATCGATCGATCGGGAGGAAAACACGGCAATAAAGGAATAGAAGCAGCAATTGCTTGTATGAAAATGATTGCAAATAGAAAAGAACTACTACAAAATAAATAATCATGACTTTAATTAAATCAATTTCAGGAATCCGAGGAACAATCGGAGGAAAAGTCGACCAAGCACTTACGCCAATCGACACAGTTAAATTCGCCGCTGCTTATGGAACCTGGTTAAAGGATAAAAATCCAAACCAACGATTAAAAGTTGTTATTGGTCGCGATGCTCGCATTTCGGGTCAAATGATTTCAGATTTAGTGGTTTCTACTTTAGTCGGATTAGGTATTGACGTTGTAAACTTAAATCTTTCAACTACTCCAACAGTTGAAGTCGCTGTTCCAGTAGAAAATGCACATGGGGGAATAATTTTAACTGCTAGTCACAATCCAAAACAATGGAACGCTTTGAAATTGTTAAACGAAAAAGGTGAATTCATATCTGGAAAAGACGGTGAAACAATTTTAGCAATTGCAGCTGAAGAACGATTTGATTTTGCTGAAGTGGACGATTTAGGCATCGTTACTAACGACGAAAGTTACATGCAAAAACATATAGACGCAATTTTGGCTTTGCCTTTGATAGACAAAAAATCAATCGAAGCTGCTAATTTCAATATAGTTGTTGATGCTGTGAATTCTACTGGTGGCGTTTTCGTACCTGCTTTGTTGAAACAGTTGGGCGTGACACAGATCACTGAAATGTATTGTGAACCAACGGGTCATTTTCCTCACAATCCTGAGCCTTTACCAGAACATTTAACAGATTTGTCTGCAAAAATCAAAGAAATTGGTGCACAAGTTGGAATAACAGTTGATCCAGATGTAGATCGTTTGGCTTTAGTTTGTGAGGATGGATCCATGTTTGGAGAAGAATATACATTGGTAGCTTGTGCAGATTACGTTTTAAAACACACGCCAGGTGCAACCGTTTCTAACCTTTCTTCAACAAGAGCTTTGCGGGATATAACTGAAGAAGCTGGTCAAACTTACGCAGCATCTGCTGTTGGAGAAGTTAATGTTGTTGTGAAAATGAAGGAATTAGGTGCAGTTATCGGTGGAGAAGGAAATGGTGGAATCATTTATCCTGAATTGCATTACGGTCGCGATTCTTTGGTTGGAATTGCTTTGTTTTTAAGTCATTTAGCGCACGAGAAAAAGACCTTAACAGAATTGAGAGATTCGTATCCAAAATACGTCATTTCAAAAAACAAAATCGAGTTGACTCCAGCAATCAATGTAGATGATATTTTAGAGAAAATGGCTATAAAATATGCCAACGAAGAAGTAGATACAACTGACGGTGTTAAAATTTACATCGGAAAAGAATGGGTTCATTTACGTAAAAGTAATACGGAACCAATCATCCGTATCTATTCTGAAAGCAAAAGTGCATTAGCAGCCGATGCACTTGCAGAAAAAATTATAGCAGATATTAGAAGATTAATTTAATCTTTTTTCAAAAAAAAAATGAAGTCAATGTGAAATCGTTGGCTTTTTTTTTGATAGCATTTTCTCCTTCAATATTAGCCGAATAGAAAAATGGAGAAGATCGAATGAGTAAAAATTTTCTCCTGGCAAAAGAATTAAATTTAATATTTCATTTTTTAAATTACTACTTTCAATATCGAACCAAATGGCTTATTTCTAAAAGAAATTAAATCGTGTAAAAAAATGGTTTAATATGCTATCCCCACCTTAACATAAGTTAAAGAATCAACTATAATAAAAGTTTCTAATCTCTTTCATAAACACTTTCGTACTTTTGCGGTTTTACTTTAATTATGAAATTACTTTTTTCCACGATATTCCTATTTTTAAGTTTTGTCAGTTTTTCTCAAAAGCCTAATTCATCAGGTGACGCAACCATTTTTGGTAAGATAATTGACGAAAAAACAAATCAAGCAATTGAATATGTTGCTATCCGTTTGTTAAGTGTAAAAGACTCTTCTGTTGTAACTGGCATTTTTACAGATGTTGATGGGAAATTTAATTTTGAAAATGTAAGCTATAATAAATACCTAATCAAAATATCTTCAACTGGTTTTCAAAGCAAAATCATTAATACTATTTCTGTTTCAGCTGGTGCAAAAATTTATAACGTAGGAACTGTAAAACTTGAAGTTGATAAATCAATGCAACTTGAAGAAGTTAGAGTCGTGGGACAAATGGATGTTTTAAAATCAGGAATCGACAAAAAAGTGTACAATGTTGCTGAAGATATTTCTGTTAGAGGCGGAACTGCAAATGATATATTAAATCGGTTACCTTCCGTTGAAGTAGATCAAGATGGACGTGTTATGTTACGTGGTGAGGGAACTGTGACGATTCTGATCGATGGTCGTCCTAGTTCGTTATCAGGTGGTAATGGTAAAACGTTACTCGATGCCTTACCTGCTGGTTCGATTGAACGCATTGAAATTGTAACGAATCCTTCTGCAAAATACGATCCCGATGGAACATCTGGAATCATCAATATTGTATTAAAAAAGAATAAATTAAAAGGATTTAACGGTGCAATTTCGACAAATTTAGGAAGCGGTGATTTAACAGGTGGAAATGTGGCAGAAGGAAATGCTTCGTTAAGTTACCGTAATTCGTGGTTCAATGTTTATGGTACTTACAATGCTCGTTACCTTGATGGCTATCGCAACAATACATCGTATATAAAACAAACTTTTTCTGACGGATCTCAAAATATCGTTGATCAATATCGAACAGGAACAGATTTAAACGCAGGGCATACTTTTCGTGTTGGTGCTGATTTTAACTTAAAAGCAAGAAATACACTAGGAGTTTCAGGCACAGGAAACATCGGGATTAGAGATAGAACTGGAGATTTATGGAATAATATTTTTGATGAAACGCAAACGCAAATCCAACTTTGGCAACGTACTTCGTTCGATCCATCACAGCAACAGAATTTCGACTTCAACCTTAACTACAAATGGGATTTAAAGGATGAACGTGGAAACCTTATTTTCGATGTAAATCGGTCAATTGGAAACGAAAAAATTCAAGGTTTTTATCAAAACAATTATTACAACCCTGTTGACTCGAGTACTGGTATTCAGTCATTTGAAAAACAACAATTATCCAATGTTGAGAAAAATAATATCACAAGTGGGCAATTAGATTTTACTTATTTAATGCCGAAAATCAATGCTCGTATTGAAACAGGTGGAAAAGCAATTCTAAGAAATCAACAAGTAAATACCTATTCTGAAACTTTAGAAAACAGTACAAATACTTATTTTCAAGATACTTTAGCAAATTTCAATTACAAATACGACGAACAAATTTTTGGAATTTATGGGATTTGGGGACAACAACTAGGTAAATTCAAATACCAAGCTGGTTTAAGAGCCGAACAAGCATACCAAATACCTAATTTACTTTCAGACACGATTCGAATTGTGAACGATTACTTCAACGTGTTTCCTTCAGCACATATTCGTTATGCATTTACGCCGAAATCTGAAATAAGTTTGAGTTACAGTAAACGTATTACTAGAGCTGCTTCGTCTGATTTAAATCCATTTACAAGTTATTCTGACCCATTTAATTTAAGAAAAGGAAATCCTTATTTGAATCCTGAATTTATAGATTCCTATGATTTAGCTTACTCATTCGAATCTAAAAAATTCAATCTATCAGTAAGTTCTTACTTTAGAAGAAACACTGGTGTAATTACAAGATTTAAAGAATTCTATGACAATAATACAAGTGCTATAACATTTCGAAACATCAGTGAAACGAATAGTTTAGGAAACGAATTAGTATTGGTTTATAAGCCTACTGCTGCATGGAGAAGTACTTTTTCTTGGAATGGAAATTACATCTGGTATATAACTAATATGACAGATTTACCGAACAGACAAGGTTTTAACATGAATTTTAAATTCAACACTTCGTATGAGTTTTGGAAAAAAACAGCAACTATTCAGCTGAGTGTTACTTACAATGGTCCTAGGGTTACAGTGCAAGGAATCGCTCAACGTCAAGGGCCGGTTGACATTGCGTTTGAGAAAAAATTCAAAGAAGGAAAATGGTCCATTGGAGCTAGAGTTTCAGATGTTTTCGACAAACAAGGTTTCTATATGGAAATTGATCGTGCAGAGGTTTATCAAACTTCTGAATTCAAATGGCTTACAAGAAGATTTTATATTTCTGCTAGTTACAAATTTGGTAAATTAGAAATCAGCAACAAATCTAGAACACCCGGCGGAGAAGGCGGTGGAGATATGTAATGTTAATTCATAATTCTAAAAAACAACTTTTAAAATTTAAACCATAAAAAAAGCCATTCAAAACTAGTTGAATGGCTTTTTTATTTCATCTAAAGTGAATTACTTCACTGCTATTTGATCTTCTGTACTTTGTGCAATTGCTGATTTTTCTAATCTAAACTTAGATCCTTCTGTTTGAATTAAAACAGTTGTTTCTGCAACTTCTAAAATTTTCCCATGAATTCCTCCGATTGTTACAACTTTATCACCTGCTTTAATATTTTCCCTAAATTTTTTAAGCTCCTTTTGCTTTTTCATTTGAGGTCTAATCATAAAGAAATAGAATACAAGAACCATAAGTCCTAGCATCAATAAGCTTTGCATACCTTGTCCGCCCATAATTTAAATTTTATTAATTATTATTTTATTGTTGCTTTAATTTCTAATACGGTAACATTTGGTTCTGTATTAGTCATAATCGTTACTGATTTGTTTACTCTTTTTGTTGTTAAATTATCCGTCTTAACCTGTGCGATAATTTCTCCTGTTTCCCCCGGTTGAATTGGTTCTGTTGGTTTGTCAGCTACTGTACATGAACAAGAAGGACGCACTTCACCAAATACTAGCGGATAATCTCCTGTGTTTTTTATTTTGAATTTTGCGTTAATTACTTCGCCTTTAATCACTTTTCCAGCATTATAAACTGGATTTAATTCCATCGTTGTTTTTTGACCAACTTTGATGTTTTGTTCATCGCCACATGAAGTAAGCGCTACAAATAGTAAACTAAATAAGAATGTTCTTTTCATTTTTTTTATTTTAAGATGTTAGGACTTTAGGATTTTAGGACTTTAAATTTGATTATTTCTCGAAGTGA
>CALPMC020000088.1 GCA_943324565.2 Chitinophaga pinensis
AATTGAAGGAAATTTGCCCAGATTAATGTTCTTCCTGAAGTATTGATTCCGTTTGTACTTCCAATTAATTTTTTGGTGAAATATAAGTTTGTATCTAAATCCTTGCCTTCTAACATAATTGGATGAGGGCGTGTTAAAGCTGTTTCTTGCATATCTGAAAATGAATATAAATTTATTTTACTTGCAATTTCAAGAGGTTTATTTTCAGCGCTATTTTTATTCATTTCAACTAAAAAATTGTTTTTACTTAACAATGAAAAAATTATAAAAAAAGTAATTAATGGAAAAAAATTATAAAATGAGTAAATGGAGATTTTTGAGGATTTGTACAGTCTATATAAAGCTAATAAAACCCAAAATAAAAGTGCCGTTAAAATCAATGCACGATTGAATGTTACGATTATACCAAGACACAATGTAAACTGAATAAGAAAGTAATAAATTTTTTTTAATGCTGCTGTTTCTACAACTAATATTGCTACGAGTATTTTGAAAGAAAGTACTGAAGAGTTGATACTCATACCATAAACACGATGGTCATATAGAAATCCACTTTTACTATTTATTGGAGGTACTTCAATTGGAAAAAAAGTTCTAACGTTAAAAACATATTCAGTGATTGCAATAATTGTCTCAAAAACAATCAAATAGATTAAAAAAGTATAAGTTTTAGTTGATGAAATTAATTTTGAGCAAAGTATTAAAATTGGAAGTAAAAGGAAAGCCCCATAGTAATTTCGCAAACTATTGATCGAATTGCCATTGACAATTTTATTTAAGTAAGCAAGAACTACAAAAGCAATAATTAGAAGCAAAGAATTTCTGAGTCTTTTGGAGTTTTTAATTAATTGGAAATAGCTAGAAATCGTTTTAAATTCAAGAATGCAAATACTGATAGGAAGTAATAAATAGAAGTTTTCATTTGCAAAAAACAGCGTAGCAAGAAATAAAACACCTGCGTACCAAGCACTTTTGAAAGTAGCAAATGAACTTGAATTATTTAGATTTGAAAATGGCATTCAGTGGGTTTGAAACATCAGATTTCTTGGCAATCCAAAGCAAATATAACGCGATAATGGAACTTAATACTACTTGAGACCAAGTAACATATTGAAAAACAGTTTCTATTCCAGCTTCATCAGTGCCATAAATTTTAGGTAAATACCAAAATCCAACCAATTGAAAAACAGAAAGTGTAATTCCGAGTACAAAAAAACTACGTTGACGATTAAGAACTAATGGCAAAGTAGAAAGTGGAGAGGTAATGAAATTTAATGCTAACCAAGGTGTCATTATTTCTGATAATCTTCCTGAAAACCGCCAAGATTCTCCAAAAACAAAAGCAAACAATTCTTCTCCCCAAAAGAATATAATCCCAAATGGTACAACTGAAAGTAAAATCAAATTAATTAGCATTCTTTTAACCAAAGGAAATAAAGGCTTATATTGATTTTTATAAGCAGAAATTCGGTTGAAAAAAACTTGACCCATTGAAACACCAATTAGCATTACAGGTAGCCGAAGCATACGATACGAATGATCAAAAGACCCAAAAAGTTGTTCGCTGAAAATCGTACTTAAAAGAACTGCAATAATTAAATCTCTCATCGAATCTGAAAGGGCATGCGGTAAATTTGCCAATGGAAAATCTTTGTAAATCTGAGCTAATACAGCTGTTTTTTTTCGAGATAATGCAGAAAGCTTTTCTTTAGATTGTGATAAATAATCAGGTATAAAGTAAAATGAAGCAGCAATTGAACTTATCACAAAAGAAATAATCAATCCCCATTTACCGGTATGAAAGAATCCTAAAATTACACGTGAACCGTTTAATACAAACGAATTTGTTATTTTAGAATATGTCAATTTCTTAAAATGCTGATGTCGAATGGACCAATTGATTCCAAGATTGAAAAAAAGTAACGCAAAACTTGTCGTACAGATGCAGATTATCCAGATAAGTCGTTCTAATTCAAAGTTATTCGATAAATAATAAAAGGATAAAAATGCAAAACTGATTGTTATGGTGATTAAAGCTATTCGGATACTCAATCGAAAAATCAAAAATGAATCGCTGTGTTTTTTTGGTAATGGAATGGCTAATTCATATCGAGCGGTTGCAATTGTTGTTATTAAAACTACAATCCGTTGAAATAATCCAAATTCTCCCATTTCACTTGGAGAGAAATAACGAGTAATCACAGGTGCCAATAGATAGCCAATAAATTGTGCTAAAATAGTCCCTGTCATTAGTACAGAAACAGATTTTAAAAAATCACTTTTTTTAGCGTTTTGAATCGTTTTTTTGAAAGGCATCTGTTGCAAAGATAATAATTCAAAACAGCTTTGAATTATTTGATTTCAATCGCACAATCCTACTTATATTTGTTTCTCAAAAAATCAAACTATGAAAAATGTTGCTGTTATTGGAGCTGGAACGATGGGAAATGGAATCGCTCACGTGTTTGCTCAATTTGGATATAAAGTAAATTTAATTGATGTTTCGCAAGTTTCTTTGGATAAAGCGGTTGCGACAATTACTAAAAATTTAGATCGTCAAGTTGCAAAAGGTGCTTTAACTGAAGATGAAAAATCAGCGACTTTAGAGAATTTGACAACTTATACAGCTATTCCTGATGGAGTGAAAGGAGTTGATTTAGTAGTAGAAGCAGCAACTGAAAACATCGATTTAAAATTGAAAATCTTCAAAGATTTAGATGCAGCGACTGAACCTCACGTGATTTTGGCTACAAACACTTCTTCGATTTCTATTACTAAAATTGCTTCTGTAACTAATCGTCCAGATAAAGTAATTGGAATGCATTTTATGAATCCAGTTCCTGTTATGAAATTGGTTGAAATTATTCGTGGTTATTCGACTTCTGATGAGGTAACTAATTTGATTATGGAAACTTCTAAAAAATTAAATAAAGTTCCTACTGAAGTAAACGATTACCCAGGATTTATCGCAAATAGAATTTTAATGCCAATGATCAATGAAGCGATTTATTCGTTATATGAAGGTGTTGCTGGTGTTGAAGAAATCGATACAGTAATGAAATTGGGAATGGCACATCCAATGGGACCTTTACAATTAGCTGATTTTATTGGTTTAGATGTGTGTTTGGCAATTTTGCAAGTTCTTCACGATGGTTTTGGAAATCCAAAATATGCACCGTGTCCGCTTTTGGTGAATATGGTTACTGCTGGTAAAAAAGGAGTAAAATCGGGAGAAGGTTTCTATTCTTGGACACACGGAACGAAGGATTTAATCGTTGCTCCGAATTTTAAGAAATAAATTGACTATACTATTTTTTCAAAGCGACTTCATCAAAATGGTGAGGTCGTTTTTGCTTTAGAAAAAATATTTTTCAGTTAAATTCATTTTAGCACAATTATTCACACCAGCGGCAACGGTTTATGCTGCTGAAGTTGAACTCACTAAACATAACAAGAACAGTTCTTTTCATTTTGTTTGGGATAATTTCACTCAATTAACACCTGCTTTACCAAAAATCTATTTATTGCTAATTGATAAAAAGGTGAAGTAGTTTAAGAATTCTTATTTGTTTTCATCCAATCATTGATTACTTTTAACTAAAAAAATCAAGCGATGAAAAAACTAAAATATTTAAGTATTCTAGCCTTACCATTAACGGTTTTTGTAAGTTTCAATAGTTCAGGCGTGTTAACGTTTTTGCCCGTTTTTGTTTTCTTTGGACTTGTTCCACTTTTGGAAATGGCTTTTCAACCCGATGCTAAAAATTTAGATGAAAGAGAACGCGAATTGGCTACAAATGATAAATATTACGATTTTCTACTTTATTTGATGTTACCAATTCAATGGGGATTTTTATTTTATTTTTTCTTCACAATTTCAGAAACTACAGCGACCTTGGATTTGGCTGGAAAAATTGTTTCAATGGGAATTATGTGTGGTGTTATAGGCATTAACCTTGGTCACGAATTAGGACACCGTTTAAATAAAGTAGAACAGTTGATTGGTGAGGTTTTACTTTTAAGCTCTCTTGAAAATCACTTTTTACCGTATCACAATCGTGGACATCATCACAATGTCGGAACACCCAATGATCCAGCAACAGCCAGAAAAAATGAGTTGTTGTTTATCTTTTGGTTTCGTTCACAAATCGGAAGCTATTTTCAAGCTTGGCAAATTGAAAAGGAACGATTATCCATTCAAAAATTATCCTTTTGGCATTATACGAATAGAATGATCATTTACACTCTGCTTCATATTGCTTTATTGTCAAGTATTTTTTTCATTTTTGGTTTTAAGGTTTTAGTTGCTTTTATTCTAGCAGCTGTTATTGGCATTTTGTTACTGGAAACGGTTAACTATATCGAACATTATGGTTTGGTACGTCAACAAAAAGAAAACGGAACGTATGAACGTGTTAGACGTTGGCATTCTTGGAATTCTAATCATGTTTTAGGGAGAATTGTCCTTTTTGAATTGAGTCGCCATTCTGATCATCATTATAAAGCGGATAGACCTTATCAATTACTGGAGTCACACGAAGAATCTCCAACAATGCCTACTGGTTATCCTGGAATGATGTTGTTGGCTGTGTTACCACCATTATTTTTCAAAGTCATGAACAATAGGGTAGATGCGACTCGCAATTCCTTTAGAGGATAGCAAGACATTGATTGAAAAACACAACTGTAAATATCTATAAATCACAATTCTAGATTTGAGAAAAAGTCACGTTTATTTTCTCATTGATGACCGAAAAGATTTGTATCACATTGGTGCATCCTTGAAAGATTTGGGTAAGAAGTGGTTTGCTTTTTCTAAGTTAGATGAGGTCATGTTGGAATTTGTTATGCGAAGATTGAATGAAAATTAATTCTCCTAATAAATAAAAAACTCACTGTTACCAAGGAGTTTCTTAAACTATAATCGTAATCAAGCAATTGTTAATTCTCTAATTTTAAGAATTCTTCAAAGCTTAATATTTTAGGGCTTGTTTTTGATTTTTTGACTAATTCCTTTTCAAATGCTTTGATAGTGGAAGTTTTCATTTTTTCAAATTGTGCTTTTCCTTCGTTGAATGTATTGCGCAACATTGCTATGTTTTCCAATTGTGTTGAAGAAGGTGCGCCGTAATAAGAGCCGATTGTACTATAAATATCACCTAACTTCTCTCTCAATCTTGGTTCTCCAGCTCCTACATAGTTGTCACCTTTTGTAATCACCATTTTATCGCGCAAATTGTCCAATTCTTTACTCAAAGCTTGAGCTGCTTTATTTGGTGCAGAGTTTTCATTCAAGAAACCTTTAACGCTTGCATCCCATTGATCCAATTCGTAAACGAAATAAGCCAACTCTTGATTGAAATTGTATAACTCAACAGTTGTTTTTTGTTGAGCTGTACGTTCTTCCAATGTAAAAGGTGATTTTGGGTCGTATTGCACTTCGATTTCTTTTTCAAAAACATCTGCGCCTTTCGTAATTTTCACTTTGTATTTTCCAGCTTTTACTCTTGGTGCAAACATCGCTCCACCAGCAAAGGTTTTTCCTTTAGCAATTTTTGGTGCTTGCATATTGAACGACCATTCTACAGTGTTAATTCCTTTTTGTTTTCCAGATTGTAAAGTTGTTACTAAAGAGCCATTTGCATCAAAAATTTCCATTGTCATTTTTCCAAAGGTGTGTCTTTTGGAAAGAAAATAGCGAATTTGAGCATTGCTAGTTGGATTGTCACCTACAAATTGGTTTTCTGAACTTGTACCGCCAAAAGATGATTTTTCACTCATCGTAAATGCTTTACTTTCAAAGAAATGTAAGTTTTTAGTCATAATTTCATTGCTCAAACTTCTAATCGGTGTGATATCATCTAAAATAATAATCCCACGACCGTGAGTACCCATAATCAAATCGTTGGTTTTTGGGTGCAATTCTAAATAATGAATGGCAACACTAGGAACATTATTTTTGAATTTTGACCAAGATAATCCACCATCAAGTGTAACGTAAAGTCCAAGCTCAGTTCCAGCGAAAAGTAGATTTGGATTCTTGTAGTCTTCTTGAATGTTACGCACAAAAACAGGAAGGTCTTTTGTTACAATTGAATTCCAAGTTTTACCGTAATCAGTAGTTTTGTAAATGTATGCGTTGTAATCGTTTTTAGTGTGACCATCAAAAACAGCATAAGCATTCCCTTCACCGAAAACACTAGCTTCTACGTGATAACACCAGGTATTTAATGGCAAACCTTTTACATTGGCAGTAACATTTGACCACGTTTTTCCGCCGTCAGTCGTCACTTGAATATTGCCATCATCTGTTCCAACCCAAATCACTTTTTCATTTAATGGTGATTCTGCAATTGTAAAGATTGTACAGTGATTTTCAGCGCCAGAATTATCGACAGAAAGACCACCAGATTCTGAAGCTCCTGTTTTGGTTTTATCATTTGTTGTTAAATCGGGTGAAATTTTTGTCCAAGTGTTTCCGCGGTCGTTTGATAAATGTAAAAACTGACTTCCAACCAATAATCGATCGGGATTGTGAGGACTTGTGGTTAAGGCTGCGTTCCAGTTGAAGCGCAATTTTGGATCACCTTGAACAGGAAAAGGTTTTACAACTTTCAACTGTTGTTCTTTTGTGTCGTAGCGCCAAATTGCATCAGCACCTTGCATTTCAGAGTAAACGATATGTGGCTGAGTAGGGTGGGGGAACACGCGAAACCCGTCACCTTGACCAACTAAATTCCAATCTCTCGCTTCAATTCCTCCTGGACTTGAAGATGGGCCAAACCAAGAATTGTTGTCTTGCAAACCTCCATAGACGTTATAAGGTTCTTGATTGTCAGTACTCACGTGATAGAACTGGCTAACAGGAAGATTTTCAATTATTTCTAGAGTAGTTCCACCATTTAAACTTCTGTAAAGTCCACCGTCTGTTGCAACGAAAACTTTATCTGAATTATTAGGGTCAAAGGAAATGTCGTGAATGTCGGGATGCATTGCACCTAAGTTTTTGAAAGTTTTTCCACCATCGCGACTAATTGAGCCAAATAAACCTGCTTTAGCAACCACATCTGGATTTTTAGGGTCAACTACAATTTTTGAGAAGTAAAAAGGACGAACAGTTAAACCAAAATCGCCATTTAAAAATTTCCAAGTTGCACCACCATCCTCTGAACGATAAATTCCTTTATTTTCAGGCTTCTCCGATTCTATCACAGCATAAACGACAGAAGGATTTGAAGGAGCAATTGTTACAGCAATTCGTCCAAATTGTCCTGTTGGAAAGCCATTATGTATTTTATTCCAAGTCTTACCGCCATCTGTACTTTTATAAAGTGCACTGTTCATTCCACCTGAGTTGAAAGAAAAAGCAGTTCTCCTAAATTCCCAGAATGAAGCATATAAAACGGAAGAATTCGTTGGGTCCATAACCAGTTCAGAACAACCCGTTTTTTCGTTGACGTATAGAATTTTATTCCACGTTTTTCCACCATCGGTAGTTTTGTAAACGCCTCTTTCTTGACTATCTCCCCACAAAGCTCCTAACACTCCAACATAAACAGTATTCGGATTTTTCGGGTCAATTTGAATAGAAGCAATTCGGTCCGATTTTTCCAAACCCATTTTATTCCAGCTTTTTCCGCCGTCAGTTGATTTGTAAATTCCGTCACCCATAGAGACACTATTTCGTGTCCAAACTTCACCAGTTCCAACCCAAATTGTATTATCAGGGTCGCTTGGGTCAATAGATACTGCGCCAATTGATTGACAATAATCATCAAAAATTGAAGTGAATTTCACGCCACCATCATTTGATTTCCATACACCACCACCTGCAGCACCTATGTAAACAATATTGGAATTTTTAGGATGATTTTCAATGTCCGAAATTCGTCCACTCATTAAAGCTGGACCAATATGTCTTGCTTTTAAATCACCAAAATATTCAGAAGCATTAATAACTGTGCCAGTCGTTTGTGCATTCGCATTTTGAAGCAATAGCAAAGCTAAACAAGCAAAAAGTTGTCTTTTCATTGTTGTAAATTTTAGATTAAATAATCTTAGTGAGAATTATTTTGGAAACTTGAAACCAGCTTCGTCAATAGTGCTGTTGATTAACACTTTATCAAATGTAATTGCTTGAGACATTCCGTCTTTAATTCCACTTGTCTGCGAAAAAGCAATAAACACACCATTTACTTCTTGATAATCACTGTATTTCGTTTGAGCGATTTTTCCTTTCATTTCACCAGATTGAATTTCAGTTTCAGTCATAATTGGAACAAACGTTTCTTTGTCGATGTAATAGTATTCAATATTTGGTACTTCTTTACCTTCAGAAAGCATTGTTTTTTTCTCTACTTTGATTTTATAACATTCAACTCCATCAATTTTTTCAATACCTTCTAAATTAGTTTTATAGCCTAATTTTTCTGAAGTCAACAAGGCATTTGGGAATTCTTTTGCGCTTCTTTTAGTATTTTCTGTATCATCTGATTCTGATTTTTCAGCTTTTTGAGTCATAAAATTTGTACTCCAGCTTGTTTCACCATCAAATGCACCTTGTGTGAATTTCATTCCTTGAACTTCAAAACGTGTGTACATTCTTCCATCAGACATCATAACAACTTCTACTGGAATTTTCATTCCACCATTATCAACATTTGCAAACATTTGCATGCTTTTTACTTTTTCCCAATTTTGTCCACCAATTGCTTCAAAGTATTTGGTTGTGATGTCTTTAACTGTTTGTGCGTTTGTTACGTTTGCTACAAAGGCAAGTGCTACTAATAGGATGATTTTTTTCATAATTATAAATTTTATAAAACGAATTTAGTTGATTCAACGATAATTGATTGAATTATTAGTTAAAGCTATTTATTTTGAGGATAAAGTAAAAATTTAGCGGATAATCGGGGCGAATTAAAAGTTGGGGCGAATTGCAATTCGCCCCAACTTTTAATTCGCCCCGACTAGTCAATCCATAAAAAAACCGCCCCAATTTCTTGAGACGGTTCGCTATATAGTCGCTTCGCACTATCCGAATAAATCGGGAAGATTGATGCGTTGAAGAGCCCGAAGGCTCTTTTTATACTATTTAGAATTACATCATTCCAGGCATTCCACCACCCATACCTGCCATTCCAGCAGCCGGATTGTTTTCTTCTGGTTGATCTGCAATCACACATTCAGTTGTCAACAACATTGAAGCGATAGAAGCTGCATTTTCAATTGCAATTCTAGTCACTTTTGTTGGATCAATTACACCAGCTTTATATAATTTCTCATAAACTTCTGTACGTGCATTGTATCCGAAGTCATCTTTGCCCTCTTTCACTTTCTGAACGATAACAGCACCTTCACCACCAGCATTTGCAATGATTTGACGTAATGGCTCTTCAGCTGCACGTTTCACAATCGCAATTCCAGTTTGTTCGTCCTCATTATCACCTTTCAACTTGTCCAATGATTCAATCGCGCGGATTAAAGCAACACCTCCACCAGGTACGATTCCTTCTTCAACTGCTGCTCTAGTTGCTGCTAAAGCATCGTCAACACGGTCTTTTTTCTCCTTCATTTCCATTTCAGTAGCTGCACCAACATAAAGCACTGCAACACCTCCAGCTAATTTCGCTAAACGTTCTTGTAATTTCTCACGATCATAGTCAGAAGTAGTAGCTTCAATTTGTGCTCTGATTTGTCCAACTCTCGCAACGATATCTGCTTTTTTACCTTTACCGTTGATGATTGTTGTATTTTCTTTGTCGATTTCAATCTTTGCAGCAGTTCCTAACATGTCGATAGTAATCCCTTCTAAGGTCATTCCTCTTTCTTCTGAAATAACTGTTCCACCCGTTAAGATTGCGATGTCTTCTAACATTGCTTTTCTTCTGTCACCAAAACCTGGAGCTTTCACAGCAGCAACTTTCAATGAACCACGAATTCTATTTACAACTAAGGTACCAAGTGCTTCACCATCCACATCTTCCGCGATTATTAATAAACCTTTACCTGCTTGAACAACTGGTTCTAATATTGGTAACAATTCTTTCATACTAGAGATTTTTTTCTCACTGATTAAGATTAATGGATTTTCCATTTCTGTAATCATTTTCTCTGCATTCGTAACAAAATAAGGAGATAAATATCCTCTGTCAAATTGCATTCCTTCTACAGTCTTTACTTCTGTTTCCGTTCCTTTTGCTTCTTCAACTGTGATAACACCATCATTTCCAACAACTTTCATTGCTTTAGCGATGAGCGAACCAATAGCCTCATCATTATTTGCAGAAATTGTAGCAATTTGTTTGATTTTTGAATTATCAGAACCAACTTCTGTTGCCATTTTTTTTAAGTTTTTTACAACTTCAGTAACTGCTTTATCAATTCCTCTTTTCAAGTCCATTGGATTTGCACCGGCAGCAACGTTTTTCAAACCAGCACCAACAATAGCTTGAGCCAAAACAGTTGCAGTTGTTGTTCCGTCTCCAGCAATATCAGCTGTTTTAGAGGCAACTTCTTTAACCATTTGAGCACCCATATTTTCAACTGGGTCTGAAAGTTCGATTTCTTTCGCAACTGTTACACCATCTTTTGTAATGTGAGGCGCACCAAATTTCTTTGCGATAACCACATTTCTACCCTTTGGACCTAAGGTTACTTTCACTGCGTTTGCTAAAGCATCCACACCTTTTTTAAGCTTTTCTCTAGCTTCTACGTCGAAAAAAATATCTTTTGCCATAATAATTTAATGTTAAGTGTTTAATTTTTAATGCTTGATTAAAGTATACCGTAAATATCAGACTCACGCATGATTAAGAAGGTTTTACCGTCTAATTTGATTTCAGTACCAGAATATTGACCGTATAAAACAGAATCACCAACTTTTACTGTCATTGGTTCATCTTTTTTACCTTCACCTGCCGCTATAACTGTTCCTTGCAATGGTTTTTCTTTTGCAGTGTCTGGAATAAAAATTCCACTTGCTGTTTTAACTTCTGCTGGAGCTGATTCAATCAGAACTCTGTCTGCTAAAGGTTTAAATTTTACTGACATATTTATACGAATTAATTTAAAGATTTATTTTTTTGGTCCAATTTTATGCCAAGCAGGGAACCGCGACAATTTTACCAAAAATTAGTTGGATATAAAATAAAAATGTCAGTATGGGTGACATACTGACATTTTAAAATATGAAAAAATAAGTTTATTTGTTATTCTGGGTGTTTCCTTGCCCTGTCGGTTTCTGACCTTGCTGACCAGGTTGCTCAGTTTGTTGCTTTGGTTCAACTGGTTTAGCAGCTCTTGGTTGACGAACTGTCATAATAACGCTAGAAAGAACAATTGCAATCGCTAAACCCCAAGTTGCTTTATCTATGAATTCTGTTGTTTTTTGAACACCACCTAATTGACTTGGTGAACCAAAATCAGAGCTTAAGCCTCCACCTTTTGGGTTTTGAATGTAAACAACAAAAATCAGCAAAACACTTGCTAAAATAATGATGGTTGAAAGTATGATATCCATTTCTAAGAATTAAGTTTTTTCTTTAAATTTTTAATTTGGGTTGCAAAGAAACTCTTTTTTTCGGGAAAAATCAAGATTAATTGCTCATAAACGTAAATTGATTTTGGGTAATTGCCTTGAAGTGCGAAGATTTTTGCTAAAGTTTCACTAACAGGCATATTATTTTCACTTAAACTTTCCTTCGCTTTTTTAACTGGTGAGTAAAATTCTTTCTTCGGTTTATCGAAGTTGTAATATTCTATTTTCTTAGTCTCCTCCTCGATTTCAGGCTGTTTCGTTTCTTCTTTAATTACCTTTGTTTCCATTGGATTTACAGCAGAAGTTGTTGCTCCTAAACTCAACCAAGAACTAAAACTTCGTTCACTTTTAGGCTCAATTTCAGTTTTTTCAACTATTGTGATTTTTTCAATCTTTTTTTCTGCTACAAATTCTGATTCAGGTGTTTTTTCAATTTCCAGTTCAAGCTTCGTTTCTTTTTCTTCTTCGTGAAAATTGGTTTCCATAAAGCTCGATGAAATAGCCGCGGCTTGAATTAATTGTTCCAACTGATCGTTTTCTTTCTTAAAATCTCCGCTTTTTTCTTCTGGAATTGTTTCTTCTTCAACTTCAATTGTTTCTGAAATGGGTTTTTCAACTTCTTCCACAATCTCAGCTTGAGTTTCTGGAATTATTTTCTCTTCAATTTTAACCGCTTCTAAAACTGGATTTTCAACTTCTTCAACAATTTCTTCTTGAACTTCTGGAATTATTTCTTCTTCAACTTCAACCGTTTCTATAACTGGATTTTCAGCATCTTCAACAATTTCTAATTGAACTTCTGGAACTATTTCTACTTCACCTACAATCGTTTCATGAATAAGATTTTTAACTTCTTCTTGAATTTCAGTTTGCGTTTCAGGTGCAATTTCTGCCTCAAATCTTGGATGTAATAATTCAAATAAAACAGCACGTGAAGAAATACGGTAAGCGTATTTTTCAATTTCACTTTCCAAACGTACATCTTTGCTGTTCGCAAGTGCTTTCAAATACAAAATTGTAAAAGAAGAAACGTAAGGATACAGCTCCATTAATTCAGCCAATTTCCGAACATCTTCGCTGGTGCAGGAAGTGGTATCTAAAATCTTTTCGTGGATATATTCTGAACTTAACATCACCAGTTACTCATCAATTTATTAATAACGTCTTGAATGATTTGCGTATTTATTTCCTCTAATAACTGAGCTTCAACACTTGCTAAGTTTTTATCAGCATTAAAATCTGAAAATCGGGTTGAAGTTACAGAAATTAATTCTTCTTTCGGCTTTGTTATTTCAATTGAAAATTGAACAGATATTGTCAAACGATTTTGAGTAGCGTTATCATTTCCTTGAATTGCGATTGGGGTAACACTGTAATTTGTAATTTTTCCGTCAATGTTTACTTCGCCCTTTCCAAAATTGGTATTCAATAAAAGTCTGGTATTGTTTTGAATTCCGTCTTTTAATTGTTCCGTCAAATTTGCGCCATAACTTAAAGGTGCATTAGGAGCTAAAATTTCTAATGTCTTCACTGAAAATGTTTTCCATTCTTCTGGCATTGAACCTTTGTCTTTAAAGGAAACACTTGATGGCCAACACGATGAAAGCACAGCTAAAAGTAAAATTAGTGAGCCAAATTTCATAAGTCCATAAGCTTGTATTCCTTAATTTTTCGGTACAAAGT
>CALPMC020000089.1 GCA_943324565.2 Chitinophaga pinensis
ACCATATATCGGATAGATCCTTTACGGCATTGTTCGTTAATTTAAACTTTGCCATTTATTTCCTGCTTGCTTTCAACATTTTTAAATGCTCGTCAGGGTCGAAATCTTCGGCTAAACCACTATTAATACCTTCGTCAATCGCATGACGCAAAGCAATAATTTTCTGTTCCTCTTCTTCAAGTAGTCTTAATCCAGCACGAACTGCCTCACTTGCATTTTTGTACCGTCCTTCTCTTAAAATACTTTGAATAAATTGATCAAAATAACTACCCAAAGTAATTGATGTGTTTTTACTCATAACAACTAATTTTAGCAAACATACCAAATATTGGTATTATTTCAAAATATATTTTGGGTATTTTTCGGGTATGGGCAATCCCACATAACGTTTTGCAAGCAGGCGCTCGACCCGCCGATTTAATAAATTCGTTTCTTTGAAGATAAAGTTATTTTGTTTCAAATTTGTTTTGTTTCGAAGTAAGATTTTGGCTGGCGCTTGCTTGCTGTTAGCGTTTCGTGGGTTTTAGGGTTGGGTTATTGTCAAGATGGGGTAACAAACAAAGAGTGATTTCTATTAAAAGTTTTTACCTATTTTAACCGCCCCATAGGGATTGATTCTGTAATATTCAAATGTCGGGAGTTTTGCTTGAGCAACAATGGCAATCTCAACAGAAAAATAATATCCTTTTTTATTCATAAATTGATAACCATATGGGGCGTAGAAAATTATTCGTTTTTGAATGTCTGAGTCGAGTGTTCCAAAACCAAATTGTCCAATATTTAATCCAACAAACCTTGAGACTGAATTAAATTTCGTCCTTGAAAAATATTTGAATCCTCCATAATAACCAAAAATGCCTATTCCAGCTTCTATATTAACATTTTTTGTAACGAACAAATTAGTGTAAATGGAATATGCTCCAGTTGGCCCGAGCAATTGAAGCCCAATACCAAATTTTCTAAGACGAGAATTTTCGCTTACATGACTTTCTGGAGTCTGCGAAAAAATCAAGTTTGAAAAACTAATACATAAAATTATTAATACTTTGTTCATTTTATTTAAATTTCTTTTCACAATTAACAGGCGGAACAAGTTTGGTTTGTCAAATTTATTATTTTTTTGTTAATGTCCTGTTTATCAATGAACGCTAACGGCAGCGGGCTTGGCGCCGTGCCGACTTTTTTAATAAATTGTTGTTCCGAAGTTAGATTTATTTTTTTTATAAAAATCGTTTTTTCGAAGCGAGATTGAAGGCATGGAGCTAAACCCGGGTTATAGGTTGGCCATTGCACACAGTTTTTATGTCGGTGTCCGCAGTTATTGTTCAGAAGTCGAGGAAGATAGGTCATTTGGTTAAAATATTTGTTTTTGTATTAAATTATTTTTTACATTTGTGATATCAATATGATATCATTTATATATTACTCATTATGAAAACAGAAAAGATTATAACACCGTTTAACGGTTATTTAGCCGTTGTCATTCTTTTAATAAGTGCAGTATTAATGGCTTTTGGCTTTAGCTCAAACAACAACGTCTTAGGAATTGCACTAATACCATTATTAATTATTATAACGAAGGGTTTAATTGTCGTAAGTCCGAATAGCTCAAAAGTCCTTTTACTGTTTGGAGATTATAAAGGGAGCGTAAAACAAAACGGTTTGTTTTGGATTAACCCATTGTACACAAGGACGAGTTTGTCGTTGCGGGCAAGAAATTTTGAGAGTGAGAAAATTAAAGTAAACGACAAAATGGGAAACCCAATTATGATTAGCGTTATTTTAGTTTGGAAAGTTAAGGACACTTTTAAGGCTACGTTTGAAGTAGATAATTACGAAAACTTTATAAGAATTCAAACGGATTCAGCAGTTAGGAAACTTGCTGGTTCTTTTCCGTACGATCATTTTGAAGATGAAAAAGCAACAGTGACATTAAGCACCAATTTCGATGATGTAAATAAAGCACTTGAGCGCGAAGTCACAGAGCGTTTAGAAATAGCTGGGATAGAAGTTGTAGAGTCGAGAATAGGATACTTGGCTTATGCTCCTGAAATTGCTCATTCAATGTTAAGGAGACAGCAAGCGTCTGCAGTTGTTGCAGCCCGTCATAAAATTGTTGAAGGTGCTGTCGGCATGGTAGAAAGTGCTTTAAAACTTTTAGCAGATAAAGAAATTATTGAATTCGATGAAGATAGAAAAGCAGCAATGGTCAGCAATTTAATGGTTGTCCTTTGTGGCGATAGTGAAACGAAACCTGTAATTAATACAGGCACTTTAAATCAATAGGGAAATGTCCGAGAAAAAGTCATTTGCATTAAGAATAGATTCAGAAACAATGAAGGCCATTGAAAAATGGGCTGCTGATGAATTCCGTAGTGTCAATGGTCAAATTGAGTGGGTGCTTAATAACAATCTTAAAGCAGCGAAAAGAATTAAAGTAAAAACTGTCGTAAAGAAATAGTATCCGAATTTTATAGGAAAGAAAAGGTCATTGTCTTACGGAATTTTTGTCTGAGGAAAGTTCGTCCAATGGCTTACCTATAACTTATATATACACGCTACAAAACTTCCTAATTTCTCTCTACTTGGAGAGATAGGCGTAGTTTTGTAGCGTAAGGCTAATGTAACCAATTATTTTATAAATCATCAAAAGGAGAGCGAATTTGTTGTAAATTCTTCGTGCTAACATGGGTATAAATTTCTGTCGTTCGTGAACTCGAATGCCCCAAAAGTTCTTGAATGTAGCGTAAATCAGTACCGCTTTCCAAAAGATGAGTAGCATAACTGTGTCGTAACCAATGAAGCGTAACGGGTTTTTCTATTTTGGCTTTCGTAACTGCTTGTATTAGTACTAATTGAATACTTCTTTCACTGTATTGTTGGTTTACTTGCTGACCTTCAAATAACCAAGTTTTAGGTTTGTAAGCTTTATAGTAATCTCTTAACAAATCAATGATTTTATTACTTATTGGAACAATTCTATCTTTTTTACCTTTCGATTGTTTAATGAGTAATAAATTTCTTTCAGAATGTATGTCCTTAAATGTTAAATTTAATAATTCACTTCTTCTCAAACCACACGCATATATTAAACTAAGCATGGCACGATGCTTCAAATTGGTTGGGCTTCCAAAATTGCTTTCACTTCTTCCTTACTTAACACATTCGGTAACGTTTTTTCTCTGCGTGGTCGATGTACTAAACTCAGGATCAAGCTTCATTCCTTTTCGTGAGGAGAAATAGAGTTTTATGGCATTTACAATCTGATTTTGGAAACTAGAAGATAATTTTTGTTCTAAAATGTATTCATTATTGAAGCGAATCAAATCTTCATTGTCAATGTCAACAATTGGTTTTGAGTGAAAAAAGCGTAAAAAGGTGATTAAAGCTTCCGAATAGGTTTTGATTTCCCTTCCGTCAGCTGATGGAGATTAAGCGAAGTGACCAACTTTTCCTAACTTATTAAGTCATCCCCCTTGATCCCCCTTCAAAAGGGGAAACCTTAATCTCACTTCGAAATTTAATCAAGTTAAAAGATTTAACTTTCTATTTTCCAATAATTTATTCTGTTCACGAGATCTATTTCCTCCCTCGAGGGAGGCTAGGAGGGTGACCATTTACATTTTTATTCCAAACTGCACTTTCAATACTTTTCATTTTCCAAAATAATTGGTCGTTAAATGGATGCCAAACCTTTATATGATTGGGGTTTTCGGTTTTTTTGAGGTATATTTTATCCATGATTAAAATTGTTTTTCCACCTTAAGTTAGTGAAATAGTTGATTTCAAACAATAGGTTTTAAATGAAAAATCAAGGTTTATTGAAAAATCAATTTATTTCAAGACGTTCTTTTCTAAAATTTCATCCTTAAGAAATAATTCACCCTAACAAGTCAAATCATTACCTTTGGCTCGTAAAATGAGCATGAGAATTTTTGAAGGTTTAGAAAATGTTGGGCAAATAAAAAATCCAGTCGTAACGATTGGAACTTTTGATGGCGTTCACATTGGACATCAGAAAATAATTCAACAGCTGATTTTAGAAGCAAATAAAATTGATGGAGAAAGTGTTTTAATTACCTTTCATCCTCATCCTCGATTGGTCTTATTTCCCGATAATCACAATTTACAGTTGCTACAAACACAAGCAGAAAAACTTCAAACTTTGGCTGAAAATGGCTTAGAAAATGTAATTATTCTGCCTTTTTCGAAAGAATTCGCACAATTGTCTGCTTTAGATTTTGTGAAGACAATTCTCTATAAAAGTTTGAGGGCGAGGAAGATAATTATTGGTTACGACCATCAATTTGGAAATGACCGTAAAGGAAATATTGATTTCTTGATTGCACATGCCAACGATTTCAACTACGATGTTATCGAAATTCCAGCTGAAGAAATAAATGAGGTAAATGTAAGTTCTACAAAAATTAGAACAGCACTGCAAGACGGTTCTGTTGAAATTGCCAATGCCTTTTTAAATAAGCCTTTTGAACTTTCAGGGACGGTCATAAAAGGTGAGCAGTTAGGAAGAACAATTGGTTTTCCAACTGCGAATTTATATTTGAATGACAGCACAAAATTGATTCCAGCAAATGGTGTTTATGCTGTTAGCGTTCTTCTTCACCGCGACGAAAAAAGATATAACGGAATGATGAATATTGGCTTTCGACCAACGGTTTCAGAAGGACTCAAACAATCGATTGAAATAAATATTTTTGATTTTCAAGGTGACCTTTACGATTCAAATTTGAAAGTAAGTCTATATAAACGTATTCGCAAGGAGAAAAAATTTGTTAACTTAGCTTCACTCAAATCCCAGTTAAGCAAAGATGAAGCTGTTATCCGTTCTTATTTCACTACTTTTTCTAAACATTAGTTTTAGCCAAAAAACAACTGAAAAGGTTTACAAATGGGAAGAAGTTCAGCTTGCAAATCCAGATACTGTTTACAATCTATCTTTGTCAAAAATGAAATTAACTGAATTACCAGCAAGTTTGTGGCGATTCAAAAATCTTCGAAAATTATATTTAGACAAGAATAAATTGAGTGCTTTGCCAGATAGTTTTGATCTGTTTAAGAATTTAGAATTACTAAGCCTTGACCACAATCATTTTGAGTTATTTCCAATACCAATAACACGTTTATTAAATCTTAAAACTTTGATTGCATCCAATAATCGATTGACTTATTTGCCCGATAATATCAGTGATTCAAAAAGCCTTCAGAGAATGGATTTTTATAACAATGAAATCAGCGAGTTTGGAAATGGGATTTATCAGTTACAGGCTTTGAGCTATTTGGACATTAGTGGAACGATGTATGGCACCATTTTTCAAAAACAATTGGTGAACAAATTACAAGGTGTAAAGATTCTAATGGATCCACCGTGTAAATGCTTGGATTGAGTTTTAAACGAATCTTTGCTGAAAACATATTCACTTACTAAAAAGCTGGTATTTCTATAATGTTAATTTTGAACGATTATAAAACTATGAGAATACTACAATCTTTTTGGATTCTTGTGCTATTAATTCCAGTAAATTATTTTGCACAAAATCTCATAAATAACGGAACGTTTGAATACGGTGGTTCTGGTATAGGTTTCGTTATTGAAGGACAAGGCTACAATTTACTATCGCCTCCTTACTCAGGAAACACATCTGCTGGAAACTATGCTTTTGTAACGAATCCCCAAACAATTAACACACAGTTTTTTGTGAATTCAGGTGACCATACTACAGGGACAGGAAAAATGTTGGCTGTGGATGGAAATTCAACAGGAGGACAACAACGATTGTGGAAAGCTGGAGATAATGGCGGAGGAATTTGTAACTTAAACGTTGGTCAAACTTATGTTTTCAGTTATTGGATTCGTACCATTTCAAATGCAGTTGCAAATAATAGTGAATTGGCGAACATAGGCGTTTCTTTTAACAATGCTAGTAATGTTTCGCTCGTTTATGGTCAAGCTTTTGCTCCACTTCCAAACTTTGGATGGCAACAAGTACGTTATACATTTACACCAACGAATGCCTGTGTAAACATTGAAATTTACAATAATAATACAGGATTTATAGGGAATGATTTTGCATTAGATGACATTGCTTTAACACCTCCACCTTCACCTTTATCGTTTACATATTCAATTACTAATCCCAATTGTAGTGACCCAAATTCTGGATTTATCGCGATTTATCCAACAGGTGGTATCGCACCTTATACTTTTAGAGTAGAAGGAACAGATTCAGTAACCAATTCAACTGGAATTTTTACAGATTTAACAGCAGGAACGTATTTAATTGGTTTGGAAGATGCAACTGGCGACAGAGATTCCATTTTTAATGTGATTCTTGGCACCAATTCTCTTCTATCAATAACTCCAGGAGACACAGCAATTTGTCCAAACTCAAACATTACTTTCACAGCTAGTGGAAGTAGTTCAGGCTATTCGTGGAGTTCAAGTCCAAACGACCCAGAATTGACAGTTACAAACCAAGCAAGTATTGCTGTTTCTCCTAGTTTTCCTGTTATTTACACGGTTTCATCCAATATTACTGATGTCAACTTAGTTTTTAACGGGAACTTTGAATTAGGAAATTTAGGCTTTCAAACAGAGTATATAAACTATAGTCCTACTAATCCAACTGGCGCTCAACGAGCTTATGGAATTGTAACAAATTCAAATAATTGGTTCCCTTCGTTTGGAAATTGCATCGACCATACAATTGGTGACGGAACAGGAAAGTTTATGGCATTAGATGGATCTACATACAATCAAGGAAATGATAAATTTTGGTGTCAAAAAATTGCAGTTGAACCAAACAAAGACTATACGTTTTCTTACCGTCTTCAAACTATTTCTGCTGGTAATGAAGCAGAAATATTAACAAAAATAAATGACTTATCCATTGGTTCTTATTCTGCTGTCCCTCAAGTTTGTACTTGGAGTGACGTAAGCTACAATTGGAATTCTGGAATCAATACAATAGCTGAATTTTGTTTAATTAACCAAGTATTTACTGCTGGAGGAAATGATTTTTCAATTGACGACATCAAATTAATTGCAGATCAATCGTGTACGCAATCAGTCAATGTCACAATGGCCTCTGTTAATCCCGATTTAGGACAAACCTATTCAGAGAACATTTGCTTGAATGAAGGAATAGTTTTACCAATCCTGAATCCAAATTTTATAGGTGGAGGAATTTACAACGTTATTGGTCAAGGTTTAAATATTAACAATTTAACAGGAGCTGTAAATACAGTTGGCTCAACACCAGGGACATACAACATCACTTACACAGCACAAGTTTGTGGGGTTTTTGTAACAGATACAACACCAATTACCATTCGTCCATTACCAGGTTTATTAGAGTTAACGGGTGGCGATTTTTATTGCGAAGGTTTTCAGTTCAACCCTCTGACTTTATTCGTGGAAGGAACACCTAACTATACGATTTATTATAATTTAGATGGAGTTCCACAAGTTGTTAGCGATCAAAGTACTATTCCAATTTCAATCGGAAATGCCTTTGGTGTGTATGATTTGGATTCAATTACCGATTTATATTGCACGAATATCATGGTCGGAGCACAAACAATTTCATTGACAGGAGGACCACAACTACCAATCATTACTGGTGATAGCACTTATTGTAAAAATTCAAATGTGCAAGAGATTTATGTTACAAACGCACAAGGAACAATCAATTGGTATGCAGATTCAACACTAACTGTTTCTTTAGGTTCAAGTATTTCGTTCTTACCGTCTAATCAAGAAACAATGACTTATTATGCTACTGAAAACTTCAATGGTTGTGAAGGTCAAGCATCAAAAGTTACTGTTTTTATTGAAGAATGTCCTTTGATTATTCCAACCGCTTTCACTCCAAATGGCGACGGCACGAATGATGTTTGGGAGATAATTGGTTTGGACGAACAATTTCCAGAAAGTAAAGTAACGGTTTTCAACCGATGGGGTGAACCAATTTATGAATCCACGCAAGGAAATTACTCCAACAAACCGTGGGATGGAAAATACAAAGAAGGCGTACTTCCAGTTTCAAGTTATTATTTCGTGATTCAACGTTCGAACGATGGTTCGCTTGAGCCTTTAAGTGGAACTATTTCTATAATTCTTAAAAAATGAGGATAGCACTTTTTATAGTTATGTTTCTTGCAGTCGGAAGTTTGCAAGCACAACAAATGCCTCAATTCTCGCAGGTAGCAATGAATAGAAGTTTGTACAATCCAGCTTATGTTGGTTACGAACCAAAAACAATGATAACTTTAGGTGGAAGATGGCAAATGATAGGTTTTGGAAACGAACCTCAATCAGCATTTTTAAACTTTGAGCGCAACATTAAAATCAAATCCAAGCCAATTTATAATCCTTCGATGCGTGTTAGTATGCCAATTCCAAAGGACAATAGAACGCAAAAAAGTAAATTTTCTCAAGCTTTTGGTGGTCAATTAAGTTCGGATAAATACGGCGCATTTAAATCCTTTCAATTAGCTGGGATTTATGCAGCACATTATCAAATCACAAGTTTACTTAAAGTTTCAGGAGGCTTGAAGCTTGGAATTAGCAACAACGGTTTTGATGCCGACAAAGCACAAGTTTTAAACGTTAGTAATCCTGCAATTGGGTATCAAGGTGGCGACACAGAATACGATGAATTTACAGCTGAAAAATGGAATGCTAACATTATCAATTTAGGACTAGGAGTTAATGTTCAATATGGAAATTTCTTTGTTGGAGCTGCCGCAAATCAGTTAACAAAAGATGCGATACAATTCGGACGTTCAAATGTAAATTTCAATCTTACTTCTCACTTGTTTTTAATGACAGGATACAATTTTCAAATTACTGAAGAATTTAAAGTCTTGACAACTGTTGTGGTGAAAAAAATGTCGCCTGCACCAACTTCATTAGAAGTTTCAGCTATTGGGAATTTTGGCGATGTCATCTTTGCTGGTGTAAATTATCACCATAACGCAACAGCAGGAGTTCTAGTTGGATTTCAAGTAAGTCCAGTATTCAAAATTGGCTATTCATTTGACGCTTCTACAAACACGATTATCAAATCAAGTTTTGGTGGACACGAATTGGTTCTTAACTATAGATTTTAATCCAATGAGGAATTACTACATACTCTTTTTACTTCCCTTATTGGGCTTAAATTCTCTAGCACAACAAGGATACAATGAATTGGCAACTCCAAAACGTTTGGGTACATTTATCAATACTTCAGCTGAAGAAAGTTTGCCTTTGTTATCAGCTGATGGAAAAGATTTGTATTTCTTTAGAACTTTTGAAGAGTACAATTTTGGAGGGGTAAATGATCAAGATATTTGGCTTTGTTCCAAAAATGAAAAAGGAAATTGGGAGGAAGCGTTTAACGTACAAGAGTTAAATAATAGAGATAACAATGCTGTTCTGGCTATTGGTCAAGATGGAAATAGTTTATATGTCTTGTTTTCAAATGGGATAAAAAACGAGAATAAAGGACTTGGGAAATCAACAAAAACTGCTTCAGGAGTTTGGTCGAAACCTGTTAAAATCGAGATTCCTGAGTTGTTAATTACAGGTACAAATTTCGGATTTACAGTTTCAAAGGATGAAAAAGTAGTTATCATTTCTTATGCTGGTGTAACTTCAAAAGGGCAAGAAGATTTATACTATTCAGTGAATACAGCTGGTGCTTGGTCGAGTCCGAAAAGTTTAGGAGATAATATCAATTCTAATGGTTACGAGATTTCTCCCTTTTTAAGTCCAAATAGTGACACACTTTATTTCGCGAGCAATGGTCATGGAGGGGAAGGAGATTGCGATATTTTCTATTCTGTTAAAAAGTCAAGTTGGGGAGATTGGTCAGCACCGGTTAATATGGGTAATAAAATCAACTCACCAAATTTCGATGCTTACCTTGTGAAATATGGTAAAACCTATTATTGGTCCAGTAATAGAAACGCGAAAGAATCGGATATTTATTTCACGGAACAATTAACTCCACCAGCATTAGAAATATCAGAAACTCACACAAATATTACTGCCTTTGGTGGAAATGATGGAACAATCGATTTGGCTGTAATAAGTGGAGTTGCGCCGTATAAATTCATTTGGTCAAATGAAAAAGAAAGTGAAGACTTAGCATTATTAAAACGTGGAAATTATTCCATAACAGTAACGGATGCAATAGGTCAGCAAAAATCTTTAACCGTTGAATTAACAGAACCAGCACCTGTTGTACAAAAAGTAATTCGCTTGCCAGAAGTGCGTTATGCTTTGGGCACGTGGGAATTTGTGAACGATGCAAGTATTAAATCAACAGATTCTTTGGATAAAGTAGCACAATTACTAATGGAATATCCAGGAATGCAATTGGAATTGATTTCTCACACTGATGCAAGAGGCGATGATGAAAAAAATAAATTGCTTTCTGAGAATAGAGCAAAAGCTGTTTACAAATATTTAGTTGAAACAAAAGGAATAGATTCGCGAAGATTAATACCAATTGGAAAAGGAGAATTGGAACCTGCAAAATGGTTGAATGAAGAAGGTAAAGAAATTGATTTAAATGAAATATTTATCAATCAGTTTAAAATAAACGATAAAGAAAAGTTTGAGCGTTTGCACCAATTAAATAGAAGAACCGAAGGAAAAGTTATTGGTTTGGACTTTAATCCAGAAACAGCGCCACAAGCACCGAAAGAATTCCTTATCTTTAACAAAAAATAGAAAATGGATTTATTGAATCTCATTTTTCGCTTAGGCGTATTGTTTGCTATCTACGGATTTCTTTGGTTTTTCATAGAATTAGGTTTGTCTTTTTTACGTGCTGGAAGAAAAAAAACGATTGGCGAAAATTACTTAATCAAATCAGTGAAATATTTGTTTTTGGTGAATGTGACCTTTCTATTTTGTTTGGATTTAAATAAAAACGATGTTTCTTTTTACAACGTAATGCCCAGTGCTATCGTTTTGGTGACTTATTTTATCGGTAAACTCCAACAGCAGCAACAGCGGTTACAACTTTTCGGACAACTAAATGCACAAATTCCGCAAACGAATGATTTTAACTTAAAAACTGAAATCATTCTAATAGTTGCGTCGTTAGCTTTATTCATTGGGTTTTTGTTCTTCCCTCAATATGCAAGCAACAACATTGCAAATTGGTTTAAATCAAGCATTTTAGACATTGAATCAACTTTTATAATTGGCTTTGTTTTTAAAGTAATTGGTTTCTTTTTCTTGCTTGGAATGATTATGAAAATGATTAACGCCATTAATTACATTATTTCTGGTAAGCCAGTCGTTGACATTAAAACAAACTTTAATTCAAAATCAAATAAAGACGAAGATAAATTTGATGATTTTGAAGAAATTAACTAAAACGAAGACCAATGGATGAAAAAGAATTAATTGAATTATCAGACGAACTAGTTCAAGGTTTAACGAAATTATCATTGGGTGAAAAACCAGGGTTTTTAGCAGGTTCTGTTTATAAGAAATTAAGTACACACGCGAATTTTAACGCAATCAAACAATGCTATATCGACCATTTGACAGAGTTTAAAGGATCGTATGAAAATGCTTTTGAGTTAAAAAAATTAACAGACTTCAGGTATAAAATCGTTGAATTGTTCAACGCATAAAAAGTAAATCTTACTATGAATTTTTCCTTCGGAAAAGAATACAAATTGTGCAGTCACAAACAGATTGATTATCTTTTTAAAGAAGGCAAAAAAATCAAAGAATACCCGATTACAATTATTTATTCACCTGCTGAATTACTTTTAACAACGCAGTTTCAATTACTTATTTCGGTGCCGAAGCGTCTTTTTAAAAAAGCACACGACCGCAACTATATCAAACGTTGTATTCGCGAGATTGTGCGAAAAAATAAACACGAACTCGAAACACAACTCCAAACAAACGATAAGAAACTTATTTTTGCAATAGTTTATACTTCCAAAGAACAACTGGCGTTTTCAGTCTTGGAACAAAAATTGGTTAAGGCTATTGCCAAATTAACATTACAAATAAATCAAAATGATAAAAATTAAATCTTTCATTTTAGTACTCCTTTTTGCTTTCAACTTTGGAGCAATTTCCGCTTTTGGTCAATCCAATGGGTTTGAAGTATTGAAGAATCTTGAAATTATGAACCAAATCTATGAGCATTTGGATTTGTATTTCGTGGATGAACCGCAAAATGGGAAACTTTCCAAAACTGGTATTGACGCAATGTTAAAGGAATTAGATCCTTACACTGTTTATTACCACGAATCAAATATTGAAGATTACCGTTTGATGACAACGGGACAATATGGAGGTGTTGGCGCATTGGTGCGAAGAATGGGTGATGATACGTATTTCGCGGAGCCTTACGAAGGAAATCCAGCGCAAAAATCAGGAATCAAAGCGGGAGATAAAATCGTATCCATTGACGGGAAAAATATGCACAAAAAATCAACGGATGAGGTTTCTAGCGCATTGAAAGGTCCGAAAGGAACAACGATTAAAGTGGAAGTTGACCGAAAAGGTGAGGGAATTAAAGTAATTGACATTACGAGAGATGAAATTAAGATTCCTGATGTGCCGTATTCTGGGATTTTGGAGAATAAAATTGGCTACGTAAAATTAAATAGCTTTACCCAAACAGCAGCATCGGATGTGAAGTCAGCTATCGAGAAAATGAAAGGTGAAGGAATGGAAAAATTGATTCTTGACCTGCGAGGAAATGGCGGTGGATTGTTGATTGAAGCTGTGAAAATCGTGAATTTCTTTGTGCCTCAAAACACAGTTGTTGTAACCACTAGAGGTCGTGTGAAAGAAGAAAATCGCGTGTACAAAACCTTAGAAGAGCCAATTGCTGAAAACATAAAATTAGTTGTGTTAATTGATGATGGTTCTGCTTCTGCGAGTGAAATTGTTGCTGGAAGTTTACAAGACTTAGATCGCGCTGTGGTTATTGGTCAAACGAGTTACGGAAAGGGATTGGTACAAAGAACGTATGATTTGAAAT
>CALPMC020000090.1 GCA_943324565.2 Chitinophaga pinensis
ATGTTAAAGAATTTTTAATAAAAGATTTGGATTGGATTGATTATGGCGGAAAGCACTACGAAAATACATTTACGCGATTTTATCAAAGTTACATTCTATTTCACAAATTCAAAATTGATAAACGTATTTCACACTTTTCAACATTAATAAATTCTGGTCAAATGACCAAAGACCAAGCAAACGAAGAGCTTCAAAAATTACCTTATAATTTAGAAACAATTGAAAAAGAAAAAGCGTTTTTTGCTAAAAAATTAGGTTTTAGTATGCAAGAATTAGAGGAATATCTTAGCTCCCCGGGTATTCCGCACGAAGTATATGGGTCGCATTTAAATCTTATCAAAAAGATAAAAAAATTAAAGGATACACTACTCTTGAAATAAATTTGTGAAAAAAGTTCTAATTATATCCTATTTCTTTCCACCCTGTAACCTAACAGCTTCTAATCGCATTGCTGGCTGGGAAAAACACTTACCAGAATTTGGTTTTTATCCCATCATTGTTACGCGCAATTGGACCGGATTGGAATTAACTGCAGAAGAACGTTTAATGGATTCAGGATCAGAACTTCGAGTTGAGAAAAAAGACCACTCCGAAGTTCATTATTTACCTTATCTGGCTTCGTTTCGAGATAAATTATTTCGAAAAGCAGGGAATAATTCGGTTTATCGACTATTGAGTAAATTCCTCACATTGGTTGGTGTGTTTCTTCAACCTCTCTGTATTCGAGCAATTCCATACAACAACATATATTTTCATGCTAAACGCCTGCTAAAAGAAAATTCAGATATCAGTACCGTTCTAATTTCTGGAAATCCGTTTGAACAATTTTATTTCGGTTATAAACTCAAAAAAGCATTTCCAAGAATATCATGGATTGCGGACTACCGAGATGACTGGACAACATCCGAAGTTGTGAAAGTTCCTTTTCGTTCTTTTCATCGCTATTTTGAAAAAAAATGGGTTGGAACTGCAAGCTGTTTTACAACCATTTCGCCTCATTATCAATCAAAAATCTCAGCATTTGTTGGAATACCGGGGCATGTCATTTACAATGGTTTTTCAGAAATTATTGAATTAAAAGAAAAGTCAAATATTGATGAGTTCGTTATTACTTACAATGGCACATTGTATGAGAAACAAGAAATTGAAATCTTTCTGGAAGGATTTAAAATGTTCATAGACACCAAACCGAAATTAACTGTAAAACTAAAATTTCCGGGTATTTTAATTGATAAAACACAAGCAAATCGTGTAGCGAAATATTTGAAGGGATATGAAAAACATTACGAGATGACAAATCGTCTTCCCAAAGAACAAATTATTGAAATTCAAAAAAACTCTGACTTACTCTTAATGGTATCGCATAAAAATATTAAAGGGGTTACCTCCAGTAAGATTTTTGAGTACCTTAGCCTTCAAAAACAATTCATTGTTTGTCCTAATGACCATGATGTGTTGGAAGAAATAGCTACCCAATCTGGATTGGGTATTGTATTGGAAACTTCTAAAGATGTTTTGAATTACTTAAGTAAAACAATTGGTTGCGATCAAATTTATATCAATGTTGAAATATTAAATCAATTTAGAGCTTCAAAGCAAGTTGGAAAGTTGACATTTTATTTGAACTTAAAAACGCCATTTTATAATTTATA
The DNA here is from genome assembly GCA_943324565.2 of Chitinophaga pinensis. Classification (GTDB taxonomy): domain Bacteria; phylum Bacteroidota; class Bacteroidia; order Flavobacteriales_D; family Crocinitomicaceae; genus UBA952. The sequence continues at coordinate 1,653 of CALPMC020000090.1, forward strand.
ACCTAGCAAAATGAAATCTCCTTATTTAATAGAGTTTGATAAACTGGGTAACAGTGGTATTGGTTATATTTCAGTAAACGAAAATAATACACAGATACCTTTTAAAATCGAACGTGTTTTTTGGACATACTTTACCCCGGAAAATGTTATAAGAGGCATGCATGCTCATTACACAACAGAGCAAATATTAGTAGCTGTTGCTGGCAGAATATTGGTGAATCTGGAATTGCCTTCAGGCGAAAAACTAATTTTCACCTTAGATAAACCAAATTTAGGCTTATACGTTCCTCCAAATTGCTGGCATACTATGCAATATTCGCACTCGTCAGTTCAATTGGTTTTCGCTAGTACTTTATATGAAGAAAGTGATTATATAAGGAGTTACGATAAATATAAAGAAATTTACCAAAAATGAGTATCAATGTTAAAGCTCTAATTCCAAATAATGTACCTCCTTGGTGTGATATATTTAATCATCCTTTTTTTTACAATCTACATAAAACAGATTCATCATTCTATCTTTCTTTTTTTTTAGAAGAAAGTTTAATCGGTGTGTGTCATTTTACCGAAGTGGAACCTGGTGTTTATAGATCTCCATTTAGGGGAACTTACGGTAATATTAGTTTTAAAGAAGATCTTGATCTAAAATTAAAATATGATTGTGTAGATCAATTACTCCTTTTTGTTAAATCCATGAAGGCAAAAAAAGTTGAAATAGTATCCGAACCCTTTTCTCACAATCTGCAAAATTCAACTTCCTTGTTTAATATTTATTTGAATAAAGCATTCTCTATTTCCAATCAAGAAATCAATCATACGTTAATTGTTGATGAACAGTTGTTAATAGAAAAAATGAAGCGAAACAATAAAAAACGATTAAATAAATGTGAGAGAGAAGGTTTTAAGTTTGAAAAAGTATATTCTGTTTTAGATATTGAAATTGTTTATCAAACCATTCATGAAAACCGCAAAGCAAAAGGTTATAAAGTATCCATGACATTGGATCAGATTTTAGCAATGTATAAAGTTTTTCCAGATAGTCTATACTTTTTTAAGGCTACACATCTGAATAATTGTGCCGCAGCCTGTATCTGCTTGAAATTAAACATTGATGTATTATATGTGTTTTATTGGGGAGATAAGCAAGGCTTTGAACAATATAGTCCTGTTGTTTACCTAGCCAACGGTATTTACAATTTTGCCCAGCAAAATCAATTTAAATTAATTGATGCAGGTACCTCATCATTGAATGGAAAACCTAATTTTGGAGTTGCTACATTTAAAAAAAATTTAGGCTTTTCCATTTCCCCTAAATTAACTTATTCTAGAGAATTATGAATAGAGACTTGTTAGATTATCAGGAACAGTATTCAAATCAACCATACGAAAAATATCAGGTTGCTTTTCGAAAAAGGAAATTGATAGAATTGTTGCTAAAATACAATCATAAAGAGCTGTTAGAAGTTGGTTGTGGCTTGGAATCTATTTTCTTGGATTATAATAATTACGAAAATATTACTGTAATAGAACCAGCGGAAATGTTCTATGAAAAGGCTTTAGCCGATAAAGAAACTGCCCAAAATAAAAACATTACAATCATCAAATCATTATTAGAAGATTCTGTTTCCCAAATGAAAAATAAAAACTTCGATTTTATTTTGGTTAGTTCATTGTTACATGAGATCCCTGATCAGCTATCTTTTATGAAAACGTTATCGGATATAGCTTCAGAAGACACAGTCATTCATTTTAATGTTCCAAATGCAAAGTCATTCCATCGTTTGTTAGCTGTGGAAATGGGATTAATAAAAAACGAATTTCAAAAGTCAAATAGTAACATACAGTTTCAACAGCATACTGTTTTTGATCTAGAGCTTTTAATAGAAACAGTATTGAAAAATGGTTTTAAAGTCATCGAAAGTGGCTCCTATTCTTTTAAGCCTTTTACACATCGACAAATGCAAAATATGATAAATTCTAAACTCATTACCGAACAAATGTTAGATGGTTTTTACAATATGGATAAATATTTGCATGAACTGGGTTCTGAGATATTTGTAAATGTAAAACGAAAATAGAGCACTAACAATGAAAAATTTTGATTTTGTAATTTGTGGAAATAATACAGGAGCTTTGGTTTCCGCCATTGAATTAGCAAAAAAACATTCAGTAGCCATCATTAATCCTTCGACAAATTGGGGCGGACATTTTTCCGGGTTGCCAATAAATGGGGAGAGTTTTGACATAGGTATGAATTTTTTTGAATTCACAACCTTTCATAAATCTTCCAATGACATAATGAGTTATAATCCTTCAGTGAGAAATGATTCTGCACGATTTTTTAAGCTGGTGGAAGAATATGCCGCATCAAGAGTTGATTATGTTGAAGTAGACGATATAAAAGTTTTAGCTTACGGAATATATGCAAAGGATATAATTATGGCTAATTCGTTGGATATTCTAAAAAAACTTCCTGTTGAAATCATTCAGAAGATTAAATCCGAAGTGGAATACATATTAAAAAATGGTAATAAGACACTTCACGCTTCTCAAAAAAAAATAAATGAAAAACTGTTTTTAAATACAAGTTATTATGAAGTGTCTGTAGCCAATCATGGCATGACTTTTCATGAATTATTTGTTGAACCTTTTTGTAAAAAAACATTCAATATCTCTTCTAAAGATTGTCCAGCATTACTACATCGGATTGCGTGGACACCGCTTTTTTACCCTGAAACAATACTAAAGGGATTAAATGGTGAAGATAATCTCGCTCCAACTTTATTTCATTATCCTAAAAAAGGATATTTTTCGGCCTTTACTGAATCGTTATTGACTGAAATTAAAGCGAACAAAAATATTACCATTTTACCATATAAAATAAATTACCTGAAAAAGTTGGACATTTATGAACTTACTTTTGATGAAGAAATAATTATGTCTAAAAAAATTGTTTGGTGTAATGATCTGTTAACGCTACTTCAAACCACTAAAGCAGATTTGTTTGAATATTCATTTCAAAAAGCCTCAGTTACCTTAGCGTTCTGTTTTGTGGATAAATCAAATATTAAGAAAGAATTCTCATCCTTGTATGTTTGCGACAAGTCGACACCTGTTTATAGAATTACTAATCAGGAATATTCAGCTAAAAAAACAGGGGAGAACCTTACTAAACTTGTTTTGGAATTCAATTTTGATGTTTTAAATGAATTTTCTTTAGACTCCGATGAAAAGATTATAAAGGGTATTAATAATTTTTTAATACAAAATGACATTGTTAATACCACTTTAAATGCATCTGATATTACAATAAAAACTTTAAAAAATGCTATAAACATACCAACACTTTATAATTTTAATAATTTCGAAAAGTTAGCTAAATTAACGCGAAATTTACTACCTGAAGTGGAACTTGTTGGACCTGCCTCAGGTTTTGTATCTACGTCTTTTAATGATCAAATAGTTCAAGCATTAAAAATTGGAAAAAAATATAATTAATTATGGCTGTTACAAAAGAAGAACTCAATAAAATTGCTCATGAATACCATGAACAAGATTTGATGAAAGATAAATTCATTGAAGACGAATGCCAATTCTACACATATAATTGGGTTTTCGAAAATTTAAAAGGATGCTCAACAGTTTTAGAAATGGGATATGGAGAAGGTAATTTTACCGAGGAGTTGGTAAAACGAAATTTCAAGCCCACTGTGTTGGATGGTTCTGATGTATTGTTAGCAAAGGCAAAACAAATTCATGGTGATAAATTAGAAGTTGCTAGTGCATTGTTTGAAGAGTATAAACCTAAACAAAAATTTGATTGTGTTTTGGCTACTCATGTTCTAGAACATGTTGATGACCCTGTTGTGCTTTTAAAAGAAATGAAAAACTGGATTACGGACAATGGAAAAATAATCATCATTGTTCCTAATCAGGAATCTATACACCGACAATTAGCTGTTATTATGGGATTACAACCTGAACTAGATACTTTGGGAGCCAGAGATAAATTGGTTGGTCACCAACGTGTTTATTCTATCGACACTTTATGCAAAGATACTGTTGCCTCTGGTTTGAAAGTTGCTGATACAGCAGGATTCTTTTTGAAGACATTGCCCAACTCAATGATGTTAGGTTATTCCAAAGATTTAATAATGGCTTTAAATAAAGTAACACCTTTATTGCCAAAAAATCTATTATCGAATATCGGTTTGATTGCAGTAAAATAATGTATAAAATTTTTCCATATGCCTAAAATTTCAATTATAACTCCTTGTTATTTTAATGAATTGAACATTTCTGTTTATGCAGTTAAAATGATAGAGAATGAGCAATTATTTCCAGCAGACGTATCTTTTGAATATATTTTAATAGATGATGGATCAAAAGATAGCACTTGGACGGAGATGGAAAAGTTTCACGACCAATATCCTGACAAGGTGAAAATAATTAAATTGGTAAGGAATTTTAGTTCCACAAATGCTGTTTTTGCAGGGCTTAAGTATAGTAATGGTGATTGTAATGTTGTTATATCTGCTGATTTGCAGGATCCACCTGAACTCATTTTTAAAATGTACGAAAATTGGTTAAAGGGATTTAAATTAGTTTTGGCAAACCGTACGAATAGAGAGGAATCATTTCTGCGAAAATTTTTTGCAAATACAACACACCGTTTAGTGAAAAAATATGGCTTGCAGAATTTACCTATTGGTGGTTTTGATTTGAATCTTTTTGATAAAGAGGTTAAGGATGTCATAATTAAAATGGATGAAAAAAATTCTTATTTTCCATATTTATTGATTTGGTTGGGGTACGATTTTGTAAGTATACCTTATGTTCGAAGAAAAAGAGAGTTGGGGTCGTCTACATATACTATTTCTAAAAATATAAAAGCTTTTGTGGATTCATTTGTCGCTTTTTCATTTTTCCCCATCAGGGTAATTTCGATAACAGGCCTTTTTATAGGTGTTATCGCTATGCTTTATGGGACAACAATTATAATAAAAAAGTATTTGGGATACGAAGTTACTTCGGGGTGGTCGAGTATGATGGTAGTTATAACATTTGTTTCCGCCTTTCAAATGATAGCTATCGGAATCATTGGTGAGTATGTTTGGAGAACTTTAGAAGCTGCTAGAAACAGACCAAATTATATTATTGAAAAAACTAAAATCAAAGATTAAAATTTTTGTTTCATGATTTATAATGCTTTAGGAAACAGTGGATTAATAGTTAGTAAATTTAGTTTAGGTACATGGCTGAATTTTGATTCCATGAATTCTTCTGGATCTGAATCTACTTTGTTTAAAAATGCCTTCAATGAGGGTATAAATTTTTTTGATACAGCCGATAGTTATGGTGATGCTGAAATAGTTTTAGGTAAGGCATTGAAAAAATTTCCGAGAAAAGATGTTGTTGTTTCAACAAAAGTGTTTTTTGGAAGCGATTTCCCCAATAGGTCAGGGTTAGGTAAGAAGCATTTGATACATTCTGTTGAAGAAAGCTTAAAGAGGCTAAATATGGAGATGTTAGATTTGTTATATTTACATAGGTTTGATAATAATACACCTCTTGAAGAAACTTTGCTTACTATTAATCAATTAATATCTCAGGGGAAAATACTTTATTGGGGTGTAAGTAGGTGGAGCAAAATTCAGTTAGAACAGGCAATTGAAATTTGTGATCGGTTTCAATATCCTAAGCCGATTGCATATCAGGATGTTTATAATTTGTTTAATTATACTTCTGGTGGAGAAGAATTTGTAGGTTATCTAAAAAAGAACGGTATCGGACTTGTTGGTTATTCCCCGCTTGCCAGAGGAGTGTTAACAAATAAATATAAAAATACGATTCCAATTAATAGTAGGGCAGCAAATGATGATTATGCAAAATTTATGTATGATCTGACGGAAGAAAAAATTAAATCTGTACAACTTCTAGAACCATTGTCTAAAAAATATAAGTGTACAGTTGCGCAATTAGTAACTAGTTATTTGTATTCCAAAAACATAGAGTCTTTGGTTTTTGGATTTTCATATGTTTCACAATTTCAAGAAATTATCAAATCAAAAGATATCACATTAGAAAGCGAATCAATAAATGAAATTAAAAACATTTTTAAAAACTACAACTATGATAAATCACTGTGAATTAAAGATAGACGGCAAACCATATTCGCTGCCTGTTGAAGGTGAGTTTTTCTGGGGAAAGGATGAATTACTATTTCCTACAGAAGACAGTTTAATATCTAAAACTTCATGGAAAGAGAAAGGTTATACTATTGTAAAGGCATTTTCGGATGAAGAGCTCAAATCTATTAAAAATTCAATAAGTAAAAATATAATCAACATTTTAAAGTCTAAGGATATAGAAGTGGATGAATCTTCATTTGATCTTGAGAAGTACCACAATTATGTTACCGATAAAGAAAAGCATAACGAAATAATTTTTAAGACAAGAGAATTTAAAAATGAGAATTTCGATTTCAATTTTGAGACACTGGCAGAAAGATTTTCAGAAATTGTAGGTTATAAATTATCCTCATTCAATAAGGAATTGGGTACTAGTCATGTTCAAGTTCGAATCAGTAGACCCAATAGTTATGATATTAATCCACCGCATAGAGATGGATATTTGTCTTATTATAAGAACATACTTAACGTTTGGATCCCAATTGTTGGTTGTAATGAATTATCCTCTTTACCTGTATTGCCAGCAAGCCACCTGTTAAGAGAAAACCAAATTTTAAGAACAGAAACTCGTGGAGCAAAAATCAATGGCAATGTTTATAATGTACCATGTATTTTGGAAACAAGTGAAGGTTTTGATATGGTCAGACCAAATCCAAAAGAAAAAGAGGCTTTAATATTTACACCTTATTTGATACATGGGGCTGCATTTAATACCAATATGAACATAACAAGAGTTGCTTTGGAGTTAAGATTCACAAGACAATGATCTAATAATTAAACTAATATTAGTTAAAGTTTTTTCAATATGAATACAATTCCCTTTCTGAATTTTGAGCCTATGCATCAATTAATACGTTCTGAAATTATGCAATCTTTTCAGGAAATATATGATTCCAACTGGTTTGTGATGGGGGGAAAGCTGGAAACTTTTGAAAAGGAGTACGCAACTTTTAATACTACAAAATATTCAGTTGGTGTGAGTAACGGTCTTGATGCTTTACATTTAGCTTTAAAAGCTTTAAATATTACTAAAGGTGATGAAGTTGTCGTCCCATCCAATACATATATCGCTACAGTTTTAGCAACTTCCTTTGTTGGTGCTACCCCTGTTTTTGTAGAGCCAGATGTTAGCACTTACAATATTAATCCTTTAAACATTGAGGCTTCCATAACTTCTAAAACAAAAGCTATAATGCCTGTGCATTTATATGGGCAAGCTTGCGAGATGGAGGCTATAATGGCAATCGCAAAAAAAAACAATTTAGTTGTTGTAGAAGATAATGCTCAAGCACATGGAGCCACATTTAATGGTAAGATTACTGGTAGCTTTGGAAATGCGAATGGAACAAGTTTTTATCCTGGAAAAAATTTGGGCGCCTTGGGAGATGCTGGTGCTGTTACAACAGATAATGAGGAGTTGGCAAACAAAATTGCTATGTTAAGAAATTATGGTTCAGCACAAAAATATTACAATGAATCAATTGGTTTTAATATGCGTTTGGATGAGATGCAGGCAGGTTTTCTTTCTGTAAAGTTGAAATATCTGAATGAATGGACAAAACAACGTATAATTATTGCACAACATTATAACGACACTTTAAGTAATGTAGGGGATCTTATTTTACCTAAAGTTCACGCCAATGCTACACATGTATATCATTTATACGTTATTAGAACTAAAAATAGAAACAAATTACAAAAGTTTCTTTCGGAAAATGGAATAGGCACGCTTATTCACTATCCTATTCCTCCACATTTACAAAACGCATATCATTTATTAGCTTATAAAAAAGGAGACTTTCCTATTTCAGAAGAGTTGGCGGATACGTGCTTAAGTTTACCTATATGGCCTGGAATGACTATAGATCAAGTAAATACTGTTGTCGAAAAAATTAAAAAAGCATTTAAATTATTCTAAATGAGTAACAAATTATCGGTCATCTTACTTCCATTTAAATCTGGGAATCGATTAATAGCTGAGAGAAGTAAATTAGTTGATATATTAAAAGTGATCTCGGTTTCTATTGAAATGGTTATTATTGAAGATGGTTCTTTGTTTGGTTCATTTCAAATTTCTGAAGATATGGAAAAAAAATATAATAATTTAAGCGCACATGAGTTAAGTAGAAATTACACATCCCATTATGCCTTATTCGCTGTTTTTAGCTTAGCCATATTCTTGTAATAAATGATTCAGGAAATTCTTTTGTTGTTTCTTTTTTTTAGTATTATTTCATTTGGAATTTACTTGACAGGAAGGTTTATGCTTTCCATATTTAATTACCGCAGTGATAATTTAAATTTATTTCATGCTCTTATTGCTGGATTATTATTTTGGGTTTTGTTTCCCTCATTAATATTAACAAAAGGATTAACAATTCATTTATTTTTCATCCCTCTTATTTTTCTTTTTCTATACTTAACAAAAGTAGAGATTGGATTAAAATATTTTGAATGGAAATGGAGACATATTCTAATTGATGTTTCTAAACTTTTAATTTTCCTTACTCCAATATACCTTTTTGCAGTTATTCAATTTTATGATTTTAATAGTGAATTCATCTATGCAGACTTACATCATGATTTCCATGCTTACGCAAAACATAGTCAATTTTTAATCCTAACCGGAAATGAAAATTGTTTTCGTGAGGCAAACTATTTTTTCAATGAAAAAATGTCTGGTGTTTCACCTTATCATTATTTTGAATTGTGGTTAAATGGTATGATTTCATGGATGTTTAATATTTCTAATTTGAAAGCTATCATGTTATTAACTTTTCCTTTGCTACAAACTACAGCTGCAATAGGGATATTTGAGTTGATAAAAAAACACACTGTAAATCAGAAAAACAATTTCTTTTTGTGTTTAACTTTTTTAATCGCATTAATATTCATACAGCCAATTTATTTTTGGTTTTATGACCATTACGAATTGTTAAAATACCATCAAGGAATGGTTAATTCATCTATTTTTTCGTTTGGAAGAAAATACGGAGCAATTTTTATATTTTCAATTTTAGCTTTAGACTTTTTCATCGACGGTAAACAAAAATTGGGAGTTATTTCAATAACAGCCTTATCAATTCTTTCCATTGGTATATTGCCAGGTATAACATTTGGAATTCCTATTGCATGTGCAGTTTTATTTTTTTTGAATAAAAAAAATAATGATTTACTAAAGTGGTCATTCATTCCTTTAATTTTAGGTATTACAATTTTATTATTTTACAAAATATTTACGGTTGAAGAAACTAAAAACTTAATTCAAGGGCGAAGTTTAATTTCGAGTATTTTAAGAGACGGAATAAATTTTCAATATATAAAAATATTTTTTTTTAGCAGTTTCTTCCCTTTTCTCAGATTAATGATTGGAATAGGTGTTTATGTATCGATAATTCTATTTGTCTTTAGATATTCAAAACCTAGCAAAAAAAATGAGTTAATCAGTGTCATTATCATAACATTCTCAGTGCTTTTTATGGCATCATGTGCTGCAGGAATGGCATATGGTTTACCTGACAGTGGTCAACTCTTAATAAATGCAAATCCACTTTTAAATGCCCTTCTAGTAATTACGTTTATCATCCTCTTTCGAAATTATGAAAAAAAAAACTGGATTATTGCTATACTGATAATTACAGCTGGATACAACTTGAGGAATAATTTGAATTACGGTAAATTAATGAATTTCTATCAAACTCAGAGTTCTGCTAAAATTCCAACAAAATTTAAAAGAGACGTTTTTGAAATTTTAAATAAGGAATCAAATCCTATGGTAGGTGTGATTTATAAAAATGATGTTATCTTGCCTCATTTTGAATTTTATACTTCACCATCTCTTTTTCTTGACTTTTCAGATTCGAACCCAATTTGTGTTAATTTGTGTAGTCCAGATCGCTATATTTTCGATTCTATAACTAAATCATTTCGTTTTAATCATCCGTTTTTCATTTTTTCAGAACAAAAAAAAGGGTTGAACTCAAATGAGCAAAAGCAAAGTTTTGTTGAAGATTATAACATAAATTATATACTTTCAGATTACGTATTTAAAGATACATTTTTTAGGTCTTTTCAACCTATTTTATTTTCTTCTAATGATAAATTTGTCTTATATAAAAGAAGATTTAAAATTTAAAAAAGTTTATGATTTTTTTGGCTAAAAAGATTAACTTAGTTAAATAAATTCCGATTCTCAACAACCAAAAATTCTTAACAGATTAAAAAAATAATTTTATATACAAAGGAATTCTTCTCAAAATAATCTTAATAAAAGTAATTTAACAATTCTGAAAAAATCCCTCCTCTTCTTCCTCAAAACCATCCTTCCACTTGGATTGGGAATCTACTTGTTTTGGTATTTTTTCTCTTCGATGTCTGAAAAATCGAAGGAATTGTTCTATAAAGCATTGAGTGAGGCGAATTATTTTTGGATTGTATTGTCCTTGATCATTGGTTTAATTGCACATTATTCGAGGGCTTATCGCTGGAAGTATGTACTTGAACCATTGGGTTATGAAACCAATGGAATGAATCGCTTTTATACCGTTTTAATTGGATACATGGTCAACCTTACGATTCCGCGAGCAGGGGAAGCGTCTCGTGTTGTGATGATTGGGCGTTCTGATGGCGTTCCGTTCACTGCGGGAATTGGCACAATCATTTCGGAACGTGTGATAGATATGATTTCATTGGCTATCATAACCGTGATAACCTTTTTAATTGGACAAAACGATTTCATGCGCATCAAAGAGTTGATTGAGACCAACTTTGGTGGAACAAAAGACACACAATCGAATGTTATTTG
>CALPMC020000091.1 GCA_943324565.2 Chitinophaga pinensis
AAACTCTCCGTTGTAAATAACTTTGAATTCTTTCCAAAAACTACAAGAATCATTTATTCTAATTTATAAATTTTGCTGTTTCCTTATTTCTCAATACTTCAAAGAACTTATTCTGTTGTTAGATTTAATCGCTTAATCTCTAACTTTAACCCTTATTTTTCAACAACTCTTTCGTCGTTATCGGGGTGCAAAGATATGTACTCTTTTCATAACGGCAACACTTTTTTTCAAGTTTTTTTAAAAGTTTTTTGTTAACTACTGAAATTCAACAACTAAGACTTAAAAATAATTTCAAACTAAATTAATATTCAATATATTTTGAGATAATTTGTGGAATTTAAGTTATTCCTTCATCTTTGTAGTATATGAAGTTTTTCAAAAGAAATAGCTACAATTCGTATTCTGATGAAGAAATTATATCGCTATACCTTAAAAATAAGGAATCAAAAATCATTGATGAACTTTATAAAAGATATAGCCATTTAGTATTTGGTGTTTGTCTAAAATATTTAAAACAAAAGGAAAATGCTGAAGACACTACTTTGGAGATTTTTTATCTATTAGGTGACAAGATTGAAAAGCATACCATTCAAAATTTTAAGAGTTGGTTTTTCACTATTACTAAGAACACTTGTTTGATGCAACTTCGAAAAAAAAATCCTCAATATATCGAAATAGAAAATACTCACGTTCCTGAAGATTATGATGATTCATTAAAATCGAAAGAAATAAATGAATTAAAACTTAATCTACTAGAAGAGGCATTAGTTGAATTATCTACTGATCAACATTTTTGTGTTAAAGCTTTCTATTTAGAAAAGAAAAGTTACGATGAAATTGTAAAGAATTCAAATTACAGCCTGAATGAAGTCAAAAGCTTTATACAAAATGGTAAAAGAAACTTGAAAATTATATTAACAAAAAGATATGCAACACTATGAGTTTGTCTCGAAAAGATCTTGAAAAGTACTTTCGAACGAAGGATTCGACATTGAAAAATGCCATTGAGCAAAAGGCGAGTGATAACCCTTTCGACAATGAAGCGTTGGAGGGTTGGTCTACTTCTTCCGTTCCTTTAGAAAGTATGAATTCAATTGATCGAAAACGTTTTAAAGGAATGTACTATAAATTTGCTTTGACGAGTATTCTGTTTTTTGCTGTTTCTATCGGCTTTATGTACTTTGTAACTACTAAAAATGAACAATCTGCAACGAAGAAAATAACTGAAATAAAAAGACCTAATAATAACCCTATATATAAGGATACAATTACCGCTGTAAATTTAAGCCCAGAACAAGAACTTATTCTGCCAAAAACAATCAAAAGAAACTTTCAATTAAAAGAAGAAAATAATACTACGGCGTTAGCGACTTCAACTCAACCTGATTTAGGTACACAACCTTTAACTATTAAGAAAGCTAATTCGATTCCAGTATCTATTAAACGAAGGGTTAATCTAGCAAAAGAAACATACATTCAAGATTTTAAAGTTATTGATTATCGTTACTATCGTTCCCGACCTGCTTCAAACCCAAATAAAGAGGTATTAACTGGAACTCCTGCAAATTCAGAAATTTCAACAAATGCTAGCGAAGAATCAGACAATATTGTAGAGATTGCTTATGTTAGTTTTTTAGGGAAATCATTGAAGTACTTTAGTCAAAACAAGTTCAAGGATGCACTTTCTCGATTTGATTTAATACTGGAAACCTATCCAGATGATGTAAACGCTTTATTTTATAGCGCACTTTGCCTTTATAATTTGAATCAATTTAACTTAAGTGAAAAAAGATTGATTGAATTTAAAAATTCTAAATTCACAAACTTCGATGAAGAACAAGAATGGTATATGTTGCTTACCTATTATTCGTTACACAAAGACCAACAATTTATAGAATTGAGAACACAAATTATAGAAAATGGCGGATTCTATTCAAAAAAAGCAGCAAAATTGTAATGCTTATATTGCTTTAAAAAATAAGTTGACACCTATTAAATCTAGCTCCAAGTTGTACCTTCTTTGCCATCTTTAACAACAATTCCAGCCGCTGCTAATCCATCACGGATTTTATCTGAGGTTGTCCAATCTTTGTTACTGCGCGCTTGCTGACGTAAATCCAAAACTAAATCCATAACTGGTGCTAATTTTGAATCATTGTTTTCTGAACTTGTTTGTAGACCTAGAACATTTGAAATAAAACCATTCATTTCTTGTATTAAAAAATCTCTATCACTTGCCGTAATAGTAGCTTTTCCATCATTGATTAAATAAATATTTTTCGCAGCTTCAAACAAATTTGCAATTAGAATTGGTGTGTTGAAATCATCGTTCATTGCTTGGTAGAAACTATTTACCAACTCGTTAACATCAAAGGATGAACTATCATTTATGTTTAATTTGTCAATTAATTTAAACGCTTCCATTAAACGAGAATAGCCTTTTTCAGATGCATTCAATGCGTCTTGCGTGAAATCCAAATTGCTTCTGTAATGAGCTTGCATCATGAAAAATCGCAGAACATCTGGTGAATAGGGTTTATCAAATAATTCGGTGCTTCCTTCTATAATTTCTTTCGGTAAAAAATAATTTCCAAAAGATTTACTCATTTTCTGTCCATTCACATTCAACATATTGGCATGCATCCAGTATTTCGCAGGATTACAACCCATTGAACCACAACTTTGCGCAATTTCATCTTCGTGATGCGGAAACTTCAAATCCATTCCACCGCCGTGAATATCAAAATGTTTACCTAAATATTTGGTGCTCATTGCTGTACATTCTATATGCCATCCGGGATTTCCATTTCCCCAAGGAGAGCGCCAAATTTGCATATCATCTGGATTTGCTTTTTTCCACAAGGCAAAATCAGCGAAAAATCGCTTTTCATCTTGTGCATTTAAAGCTCGTGTTTCATTGTCTAATTCATCTACTTTCCTCCCACTTAAAATTCCATAATTGAAATCTTTTATGTATTGCTGCACATCAAAATAGACAGAACCATTCACAACATAGGCATAACCATTTTCAATGATTTGTTCGATAATTTCTATCTGCTCTTGAATGTGACCAGTTGCAGTAGGCTCTATACTTGGAGGAAGCAAATTATATAATCGTTGTAATTCTTGGAACTTAACATTGTATTTGTAAACAATTTCTAGTGACTGCATTTGTTCCCGTCGAGCTGCCTTACCAATACTATCAACTTCTAGACCTGCACTGTTGGTTATGTGACCAGCATCTGTGATATTTCGAACGTATTTTACTTTGTATCCCAAATGAAGAAAATAGCGGTAAATCATATCGAAATTTATAAATGTGCGCATATTTCCCATGTGTGGTTCACTATAGAGCGTAGGTCCACAGACATACATTCCAACATGATCAATATGAAGTGGCTCAAATGTTTCTTTTTTACCACTGAGGCTATTATAAATTTGAAGATTACGACGATTTTCCATAAAATTTGTAGAGGTGCAAAATTAAAAAAAGAACCGTGACCAACGAAAAGAATTTACTCTAATAAAATGGTGACATGAATTTGAATTTAGTAGTTAGTAACGATTGTAATAACAAATAAATCCTCGCTAACTTTTTTGTTTGGCACTACAGCGCTTAATTGGTTTTACATTTTATCCATCCTCTCAAATTAGAAAAAATCAAGTTTTTTATTTTCCAAAGAAAAAATTAAAACCGTCAGCGTCTAGTTTCTTATGCTCCTGTTTTCAACATTTTAAGAAATAGTTAAGGTGATGGTTAATATTATCCAAAAAAAAAATTAACTACATGAAAGTCAATATAATAACTTGTATTTTAGAAATCAAAAATTATTATATGTAGCCAAAACTGCCTTTTTTAACCTACATTTGGCTACTTATAGTGATGTAAACAAAGCGTCCATTGATAGCTCGTTTTGTACGATTTGGTTGCTGTAGCTGTTTTTCTTGAGTCCAAAAGTGGTGATAAAAGTTAGAAATATACTTTTGTTTGTTTTCGTTTCTGTTTTAAAAATATTGATTTTTTCAATCATATTTTCGGTTGTTTTTTTGTCGATTGTAAAACCCTGATTCGAAAATTTCATTTCACATAAATTGATTACTTGGTCGTCGCGATCAATCAGTAAATCGATTTGAGTGTTAGTCTCTTTTTGTTTTGAAACCCAAGAACCATTGGCAGAGTAAATTCCGCGAATTTTCAATCCTTCCTTAATTTGTTCAATGTGTTTGATGCAAATTGTTTCAAATGTAAATCCCGTCCATACTTTATAAGCGTTATTAGTTCGGATTTTAAGCCAATTTTCACTTGTTGTAGGATTGGATTTTTCAATAAATTTTATATAAAATAGCGAATATTCATCCGTCAAACGAAAGAGCGCATCTTTATTTCCTTTATATGGAAGGTATTTCTCGATGAATCCCGATGCTTCTAATTCTGAAAGCGTCTTACTTAAAGTTCCTCCCGATTTTAGTTTGATTTTTGCTAACAATTCAGAGCGAGTAAATCCTTTCCGAACACTTGCAAGCACACGAATAATATGTTCGTGATTTTCATATTGATCAAATAAGGAGGAAAAAATAGCTGAAAATTCAGTTCGGAGGAATCCATTTTTTTCAAAACACAATCGGTCTATTGCTTGAGCAACGCTTTCTCCTGGAATTACTTTTTCAATGTAATGAGGAACGCCTCCAATCGCCATATACAATTGCAAGATATCGTAACGCGTTAATTTTACTTTATTCTTTTTTAGCAACTGTTCTGTTTCTAACAAATTAAATGGAGCCAATCGAATTTGTTCGGTAATGCGATTGTGTAATCCTCCTTTGTTTTGAATGATGTTTTTAATCATGTATGATGCGGCAGAACCACAAATAACAACGATTAAATCGCTACGAGTTGAAGCATAAGAATTCCAAAAATGATCGAATGCAGCTAGGAAATTTGACTTTCTGGTATCTAACCACGGAAATTCATCTAAGAATATAACTTTCTTTTCCTTGCTTTTTAAGTTGTTCAAATAATCACTTAATTGATAAAATGCTTCAAACCAATCGGTAGGTAATTCCGAAGTTTTATGTTTTTTTGAAAGCATTAAATGAAAGTTCTTTAATTGCTGCTTCAAACTTGTTTGGTAAGTACCCGAGAATTCAAATACAAATTGTTTTTTGAAGAAATTGCGAATCAAAAAGGTCTTTCCAATTCTACGTCTTCCATGAATAGCAATTAATTCAGGCTTGTTACTTTTTAAAACGTATTCAAGCTTATTAACTTCTGATATTCTGCCAATTATACTTTTCATAAATCACTATAAGTAGCCAAATGTACTACTTTTTTATTAGTTTTGGCTACTTATAGCATTTTTTAAATCTAAAAATTCATTCAATTCGATGGTAAAAAATGGTAGTCTTGAGATTGATTAAATTATTCTTAATTTCAATCTCTATTTATCTGAAACATGAAAATGGTCTTGCATTTATAGGTGTTGTTGATAAGACAAACAAAAGTGCTACTGAGTTAGGAATGGTATAAATTGGATTAGGTTTATTAGCGGTTGTTTTTAGTGGTATTGTTTTATTATCTCTGAATAGCAACCCCTTTCCGCAAATAAAATTTTAATCTCGCGTTTTTAACTGATTTATCTGCCAAAATAACGTATCTTTAGAACCCAAATTTTAAAGATAATTTTTCATGCAACGCATTATAGAATCGAGCTTCACAGAACAATTAAAAACAAATAAAATCATTTTGCTTTCAGGTCCACCGAGTGTTGGGAAAATGCCTTTCACAGAAAAATGCTTACAACAGCTTGGTGTTAAATATGAAGTGGTTGACTTCAAAAATAAAAAAATTCGCAAGAAATTTTCACAGCTTACTGAAGAGGAAATGCGTTGGTATTTTAATCAATTTCAATTTGTGGTTATTGGAAATGCACAACTTTTTGAGTCCTTGCAACAGGTGCTAAATGAAGTGCTTTCAGAAAATATAAAAGCGAGTGTGATTCTTTCTTGTGCCTTTGAACCACCAATAATTGAAGAGTTAAAAGAAGCTTTGAAATGGGAAGGTTTAGACTATTATCTTCCTGCGCCTACTTATTACGAGCTGACACAAATCTATGGAATGGCACGTGAAGACCAACGAATAGAACACCGCTTGATTTTTGGAAATTACCCACAGATTGCAGATTTCCCAGAAAATGCAGCCGAACTTTTATTGAAAATCGTTGATGAAACCATCGCAACACAGCTTGGTGTGGAAGACCGAGTAAATAAAAAAGCAGCTTTAATGCGAACCCTGCAAATTGCTGCACATTTGGTTGGAGAGGCGATTTCTTATAATCAAATTGCAGAGAAGATTGGGGTAGATAATGAAACGGTTCAACGCTACCTTGAATTGTTACAAAAAGCACATATTCTGTTTTTATTGCCTAGTTATCACACCGAACAGAAATACGAATTGAAAAAACTACATTTCGTTTATTTCGCAGATAATGGAATCAGAAATGCGCTCATCAATAATTTCAATCCCTTATCGATGCGAATGGACGAGGACGCACTTTGGAAAAATTGGTTGATTGCGGAACGCATTAAATGGAACAAAATGAATGGTAAAAATTTCGCTTACTATTTCTGGAGAAGTCATACCCGTCAACAAATCGATTTCATTGAATTGCAAGAAAACCAGACAACTGCTTATCGCTTTATTTTAGATAAAAAGAAAAAAATGAAAAATCCGCCTTTGTTTGGTGCTTACTACCAGAAAGTACTTTTCAAAAGCATCAACAGAACAGGTTATTTGACCTTCTTAACTCAAAAATAGACTATGAATTTCACCGATAGACTTGCTCATTTTATCAAAGAAAAAGATTTTGATTTACGTAAATTAGTAATCATTTTACCTTCTGAACGCGCGTCAAAATACCTCGTAAAATCGCTTGTTTCGGTGTATGAAAAACCTATTTTTTCTCCTAAAATCACGACGATTGATCGCTGGGTAAAACGCTATTCACTGCCAATCATTGACAAAACACGTTTGTTGCTTTACCTTTTTGAAATTTACCAAAAAACGCCTGAAGGTAAAGAGGCGACATTTGAAGATTTTCTGACTTGGGGAACGATGTTATTGAGTGATTTTGAAGACATTGATCGCTATATGCTCGACCACGCACAGGTTTTCAAAAATCTAAAAGCCATCAAAGAATTAGAAAGTTGGAATATCGACGACGATAAATTATCGGTTTCACAGCAAAAATTTATGGAGTTTTGGGATCGAATTCCTATTTACTATGAAGGTTTGCATTTAAAAGTGCGGGCAAATGATTACATTACTTCCGCTTTAGCCTATCGAAAAATTGCCGAAGACATTGATTTAATAAAAGATAGAGAAGGAAAACACTTCATTTTTGCAGGTTTCAATGCGCTTTCAACTTCGGAATTGACAATCATTAAAAAATTAAAAAACCTGAAACAAGCTGATTATATTGTTGATATCGATGATTTCTACTTTAAAAATCAAGCGCACGAAGCAGGAACATTTATACGTAAAAATCTACAAACACTTGAAATTCAAAAACCTACATTCGTTCAAAACGAGTTATTGGAAAAAAAATTAGCGATTGACATTGTAGAATGTGCGCAACATACTGGACAAGTCAAAGTAGCGGCAACTGAACTCGCGAAATTAAGTCAAGAAGAAATTAACAAAACCTTGATTTTATTAGCTGACGAAAGTTTGATCAGTTCGATGGTGAAAAATATTCCTGCAAATGTTGGTAAAGCAAATATTACCTTGGGCTTACCTCTGAATCAAACTCCTGTTAAAACGTGGGTGGAATTATTATTTGAAATTCAAGAAAACAAAGGTCGATTCAAAACGCAAGCAATCTATCACAAAGACCTGCAGCGAATTATCAATCACGTGTTTACGATTTCAGCATTTGGATTAAAGGAAAAACAAGCATTGATTAATGTGGAGCAAGAAACGATTCGCAAGAATAAAATCTTTCAAAATGTGGCCAATCTTCCCTTGGATGCAAAAGTGATGGAATTGTTGGAGCTGATGAATACCGATTGGAAAAATGATTGGCAGCTTGCAATGGATTGTGTGCGTAAAATCAACACCTTACTTTTAAATTTGATGCCTTCAACCGCTGCTTTTGAACGCAACATTTTAGCGATTTTTGATGAAGCACTCGTTGGATTTCAACAGATTTTGAGCGAAAACATTCCTTACTTTAATTTGCGCAGTTTTAAATTGCTGTTCTTTCAACATTGGAACAAAAAAAGCATTGCCTATCACGGAAATCCCATCAATGGTCTGCAAATAATGGGATTATTAGAAACGCGGCTGTTGGATTTTGAAAATATTATGGTGCTTGGTCTCAATGAAGGAAAATTACCGAGTACAAACCCAATCAAAACGATTATTCCGATGGACTTGCGCTATGGTTTGGGATTGCCTTCAACGCGTGACAAACAAGGAATTTATGCGCATCATTTTTACCGCTTGCTGAACCAATGTAAAAAACTCACCTTAACTTATACCACTGCAATTGAGCAAATTGGAAGCAATGAAGCCAGTCGCTATATCACCCAATTGGAATTAGAATTGACGCGTTCCAACCCTAAAATTCACATCAATCGCCATTTTTACAACGTTCCTTTTCCACAAGAAAAAATGCAAGCATTGAACGAAATTCAAAAAACACCCGAAATTATTACTCGATTGGATGCCTTTTTTGAACGTTCACTTTCCGCTTCAGCGATGAATAAATATTTGGCTTGTCCCTTGGATTTCTATTACCGTTACTTGGCTGATTTGGGCGAAGATCAAGACGTCGAGGAAGAACTGGAAGCCAACACTTTTGGAACTTTCATTCACGATACCTTGGAGGAATTATATACGCCTTATGCGCACTACACCTCCGAAGGAACAAAGAAAACACCAACACCTCCGCCTTTATCCGTTTCTGGAATCGACACGATGATTAGTCAATACAAACAGTTTCTTCACAAGCAATTTATGAAGCATTTCAATGGCGATGAATCCCTTTTCTTGAAAGGAAAAAATCTCTTGAGCTACGAAATGGCGATGGCAATAACGCGCAATTTATTGTTGGAAGAGCGAGAATTTGTGAACAAAAGCAGCGAACCAATTGACATTATTATGCTTGAAATGAAATTGACAAAATCAATTGAAATTGAAGTAAATGGCACAAAAAAGCTGATTCATTTCAGCGGATTAGTAGATCGTATCGATAAAGTAGGAAATAACTACCGAGTGATTGATTACAAAAGTGGGAAGGTGACGGAAAAAGATGTGAAATTCAAAAAACTTGATACTCCCATTTTGTCTTTTAAAAACTGTAAACACGCCGTGCAATTGGCCTTGTATTGTTTATTTTTCAAGGAACGTTTCAACCATTTCCCAGCGGAGGCAAAAATCATTTCTTTAGTGGACGTAAAAGCGAACTACAATTTAAGCATTGAAGATGGCACCACGGAAGATGTCTGTAATTCTTTAGTGGATTTGGTAACGGATATCATCACAGAACTATACGAAACGGAAGAAGTAATTTCACACAATCCCGATTCTAAATATTGCAGTTATTGTTAGGTATTTTTGGGCGCCTTGCAACACACATTCTGCGCACTCCGCCTACAACTGCAAGTTTACTCAAAGTTGCATTACGCCACCAAAAAAGCCGCAAAAGAGCTTCCTTCGGTCGCTTTTTCCAGCTTGTGGCTGTGAGCACTTGTTCGCAAAGCTTTCCACTTTCGTCGGGGCGTGGGGTTTCTTCGCTACTGACGAAAACTTCCAAAAAAATGAATTTTCGTCAATAAGAAGTATTAACACCCCAAATTCTTAAGCAAAAAAAACCTGAAAAGAATTAGAGAAACGTTTCCGCTGCTTAAAATCTTTTCAAGTAGTTGCAAGATATTAGAAACAACTTGTACTCTGTAACAAAACCTTTAAATTGAATTATTTGTACTAACTTTGTAATTACACAAAAAAATAAGTTATGGAGATGTCAATTATTAAAATAGGAAATTCAAAAGGTTTTCGATTAACGAAAACTATTCTTGATAAGTACCAAATCATAGATAAAGTTGAATTAATTATGGAAGAAGACCAAATCGTCTTGCGACCTATTGTTGAACCAAGAAAAGATTGGGACAAAGCCTTTAAGAAAATGCACGAAACAGGTGATGACCAACTTCTTATAAATGACGTTTTTGAAGATGAAAACTTTGACGAATGGAAGTAAAGCAGTATGAAATAGTTTTGGTTAATCTGGATCCAACATTAGGAAGTGAGATTCAAAAAACGCGACCATGTGTCATTATTTCACCAAATGAAATCAATGACAATCTGCGAACAGTTGTCATCGCACCTATGACTTCTACCAGTAGAAAATATCCTACCAGAGTTAAAGTTAAACATAACCATAAAGAAGGTTGGGTTGTAATTGATCAAATAAGAACAATCGACAAAATTCGTATTGTAAAAAAGTTTGGCTCGCTTACAAAAAAGGAAACACTTGAATGTAAACGTGTAATACGCGAAACATTCGTTGACTAATGAAATAACGAATAACCCCCAAATTCTCAAGCAAAAAAAAACCTGAAAAGAATTAGAGAAACGTTTCCGCTGCTTAAAATCTTTTCAGGTATCTGCAAGTTAAATAAAACCAAAATGAACAAACGTTTTTGTTCGACCATCTATTGACGCACAAGGATTTCTCGAGGTTGCTTTTTTAGTTGAGAAATTTTAAAAAAGTTTACTTGCACGCTTTCATACAAGTTACTTAAATAAAAAGTCAAAACAAATAAATAGAACTTAAACCCAAAACAAACGTTAGCGAACTGAATCGGCCTTGAATTTCTAGGTTTTAGCTACTGAACTGAAACTGATTAATTTTTAAAATTTCTGTAAGAACATTTTAGAAAAATTTCAGTTTCAGAAAGGAGTTAAAATTGTTCGCAACGAGTTGCAAATAGTTAAAGGACAGTGATTTGCGTCCGCCACGGCGGAAAAAAGAAATTCAGAGCCTTGACTTTTTTGTTTCTTTTTTTGTCAAGAAAAAAAGAAAAGAAAATTAATCTCAACCTGAGATTTGCACCTAATTCTAACTTAGCGTCAGAATTCACTCACTAAAATAATTTTACCTTTGTAAAAATTCCCTTTATGAAAGCTTATGTATTCCCAGGTCAAGGTGCGCAATTCTCAGGAATGGGCAAAGACTTATATGACAATTCTGATTTAGCAAAAGAACTGTTCCACAAAGCCAATGAAATTCTTGGTTTCGACATTATGAAAATTATGTTTGAAGGAACAGATGAAGAGTTGAAACAAACAAAAGTGACGCAACCAGCAATCTTTTTACATTCAACAATTTTAGCCGCTTGTTTAGGCGATGCTTTTCAACCAAATATGGTAGCGGGACATTCATTAGGTGAATTTTCAGCTTTAGTTGCAAATAAAACCTTGAGTTTTGAAGACGGTTTGAAATTGGTTTACCAACGCGCAATGGCAATGCAAAAAGCGTGTGAAGCACAACCTTCAACGATGGCAGCAGTTTTGAATTTGGAAGACGAAGTAATCGAGAAAATCTGTGGTGAAATTGATGGAATTGTTGTTCCAGCAAATTACAACTGCCCTGGACAATTAGTAATTTCAGGTGCGATTCCAGCGGTGGAAGAAGCGTGTAAACGTTTGTTGGAAGCGGGAGCAAAACGCGCTTTAATTTTACCAGTTGGTGGTGCTTTCCACTCTCCTTTAATGGAACCAGCGCGCGAAGAATTAGCAGCAGCAATTGAAGCAACGCAATTTTCGACACCGATTTGTCCTGTTTATCAAAACATCAATGCAGCAGCCGTTTCTGACCCAGCAGTGATTAAAGAAAATCTTGTTCTTCAGTTGACAGGAGCTGTAAAATGGACACAAATTATGCAAAATATGCTTGCGGATGGTTGCACCGAAGTGATTGAAGTTGGACCAGGAAAAGTATTGCAAGGATTATTCAAAAAAGTAAGCAGAGATTTACCGACGAGTAGCGCTGGGTTGCAATAAAAATTAATACTTCTCATTAAATTAAATTTTCAAATAGACTTTTGAATTGAAACGCAGAATCCACTAAAATGGATGAATTACCAACGCATTCAACAAAAATGAATGGTAACGATAATAGTTTTAATTCAAGATTCTTTACTAATTAGTCCTGCTTTTTTTAAATTAACATAAAGCTCATGGAATCTATCAAAACTGTAAACTTCAAAAAGTGAAGTATCGATTTGATTGAAGTA
>CALPMC020000092.1 GCA_943324565.2 Chitinophaga pinensis
GAATTCACCAATGATGAAGTGAAAGAAAAAATTCAATCTGCGCTAGGCTCTAACTTTCAAGTAAAGACCAATTTCGAGAAAAATGAATTAATCTTTCAAACCAGCAAATCCGAACGAATGGTCGTAATAATCATTATGATTTTCATTTTCATTTTGGCTTCTTTCAACTTGATTGCTTCCTTAACGATGTTGTACATTGAGAAAAAAGACAACATCAAATCTTTGGAAAGTTTTGGCTTGAGTAAAGAAGGCGTTTTTCAGATTTTCTTTTTCGAAGGCTTGTTGATTTCTGGAGTAGGCATCGTCGCAGGATTAATCGTTGGCTACCTCATTTGCTTACTGCAACTGCAATTTTCTTTACTGGTTATTCCAGGTCCTAACATTCCATTCCCGATAAATATTTCACTGAGCGATTTCTTTTTGGTCTTCTTCTCGGTAAGTATTTTGAGCGTTTTGTTTTCTTATTTCCCAACGAAAATTTTGTTGAAGCAACGCGGGAATTGAGTTGCGGAGAAAACTTGTCCTAATCTCCGCAAATTTGCGGTGAATAAAATTTTAGCCTATCTAAGATAATAGCTTTTTTTGAAAAATGGTATGTTAGGTATTGAAGATTTGCAATTAGGAAATGACTAAACTAAAGATATAAAGGCAGCGGTAAAATATTATTTACATGACCATTTAAAAGAACACACTAGAAATTACATATATTCGTAAAAACTAAAAAATGAGTAAATACACTTTGTCTTTTTTAATAACTTTTTTACTTTCAACATGTTACGCACAGAACTTTGTTGGAAAAGACGCATTTCTTTACAAGAATGCTATCGTAAAACCTTCTGAAACATCAAGCGAAGGATTGAAGCAATTTATGTATAAGAATTTTTATCTGCAATTTGATACAACCTCAAAAGTTTTAACAAAAAACTATATAGGGAAAAAGAAAACACAGTACAAGCCATTTCAAAAAGGAGAATATCCTTCTTATTCAGAATATACTCAACTTGTTGGAAAAGAGTTCAAAGTTATAGCCGTATATGAAGAAGCACCAAAGTATGAATTTGATAAAGGTCAATATTATGTTTTTGAACTAAAAAACGATGTAATAGGAACTGTTTATTACGAATATGACACAAGATTTGAGGGTTCATTTGAATTGACAGTTGTAGGAAAGTTGAATTTTCCAGAAGGTTATTGGTGTAATAAATTTACTATAGTAAAAGATAAATTTAAAGATAAAACATCGTATTACTCGCCAGAAGAGAGTGGTTTTACTTTTATTAAAATAATAGAAAATGGAATAACTGATTACTATGTAAGTGTTGAATTAGGAAGCAGTACATTAAATATTAATGGTGTAGGATTACATCTGTTATTTGAGGACGGAACTAAAATTAGTAAAGCTGGTGATGTTGATGTAAAAGTTGGAGATTCAGGAAGATATATTTATTCTGCATTTATCAAATTAGTTGATCAAGACTTGGAAATTCTCAGAGCAAAAAAAATTACTGATATACGACTACATATATTTGATGAAGAGATACAAGAAGGCTCTGCAATCAAAATAATTGAATATGTAAAATGTTTGATTAGATAATAAATGAGCTACTAACACCTGAACAGCAATAAATTATGTTTTACCATATTAGGAAAGAAAAATTTATTTGAAGTTGATGTATTCAGAGTTGAAAAAAATTCTTTTTAAATTCTTTTTAAGGGTTTGGTTCAGACAAAAGGATGAGTTTCCCGTTATGTTAGGAACAATTAAACAAAGGGGTAGTTTAATTGCTTTTTTGAAAACCAAAAACATTTGGAAAAATGAAAATCTAAAGAAAAAAATCAAAAGTATAGTAATATTTAAATGGCATCCGTCAGAAAATATTGTTGACAATCTTTCCAAAAAAGTTTTCATAGATAACATTTTTGGTTATCCAAGTGATTATAACGAAGCTCTTTACAGAATAAACTATTGGCATAACTCGAATTTGTGGGACTTTTCTTTTTTAACAGAGGTTGACCGTAAGAAATCAGAAGGACTTGACGCTTTTGCTATACTGCTTAAAACGAAGCATAATCATAAAACGTCAAGCCATTTACATTTATCTCTTTTCGATAAAGCTCCAGAAATATGCTTTTTGTTGCACCCCATGGTTGTTAAAACCCCAGTTATTAGCATTCAATATTGTATAGAAATTCATAGTGAATTTACCTTTAATGAAATCAGAGCATCAAAAATAGAAATGGGTGATGATATAATCAGTTATATTTACGAATTGCAATTCATACAATTAAAGACAGCAATTTCTTTACATGAGTTTCTTTGTATAATTGAAAATAATGAAAAAAACAAAGGAGACTCTTTATTAACTCAAACTGAATTCGCAGCAATTAACGAAGTTGAAACGATCATAAAAAATCTTAAGGCGACAATTGAAAAAACAATAATATTACTCGGCTTAATGTTTAAATTAAAGAACCTTGATGGAAAGAAAAACCATAAAGATAAAATATTTGCCATAGAGAAAGTAATTCCAGAAAAAGTCAAAAATTGTCATTATTACGAATTAATTAAGGAAACGATAAAGCCAGAAGGTATTGAAAAACTCAACAATCTTAGAACGGGATTATTACACAAGAAAGGGGTTTCAAAAATACAACCTCATAGTTTTGTAGGTCAAAAAGTTGAAGATTTGCATCTTAGAGAAATGTTTTTGTTTTTTATAGATCAACATAGTAAAAACAGCCTGTTAATTATCTCAACATATGCAATTTTAACTGACATATTAGTTGAGCTTAAAAGACCAAACATAGAATTTGAAGACCTACCTATGTGAGAGACAAAGTATAAAAAAAGCTATAGCTAGTATCATTTAGATTTCTTATTCTCAGATTAAAAAATTTGCTAATGTTTTTAGCATTATGGCTAATAATAAAAACCGCGATTTTTAATGCATATTAAACTCACATTTTAGCTATCTTTGATAAACAAATCACTCATGAAAAACATAGATAAAAATAGTTTAGAAAATGCTTATCGGCTGTTTGAATCAGAGGATATTAATAAACTTGAAATAGGTACAACTAAAGGTTTGGCTCAAATTCACGAGTATTTATTTCAGGGATTATTTGATTTTGCAGGACAAATTCGCACAAAAAACATATCAAAAGGTGGTTTTAGGTTTGCAAACGCTTTATATCTTAACGAAATTTTAGTCAAAATTGAGCAAATGCCAGAAAGTAATTTTGAAGAAATTATTGCTAAATATGTGGAAATGAACATTGCCCATCCTTTTATGGAAGGAAATGGTCGAACAATGCGAATTTGGTTGGATTTGATTCTTAAAAAACAAATTAAAAAAGTCGTTAACTGGCAATTTGTAGATAAAACACTTTACTTACAAGCAATGGAACGCAGTCCGATAAACGATTTGGAATTAAGAACCTTGCTGCAAGCCTATTTAACGGATGAAATTAATAATAGAGAAGTGATTTTTAAAGGAATAGAACAATCATATTATTATGAAGGTTATCAAAAAGAGGAGGATTAACATCTATTTTTAAATGTCACGATAATCAGAAATACATTAAACCCACCAACAATTCCTCCCACTTTCCTCTCCAAAAAAGTTTATCAAAAATCGATTGTGGTTAATTTTCAAATGATTTCTATTTGAATGCTTGTAAATTCTAAAATAAAACACGTATATTTGCGCCCAAATTTAAACAGCGTTAGATGTCATCAATTAAAGGAAAAATCTCACAAGTTATCGGTCCAGTAGTGGACGTTCGTTTTGAAAGAGGAACAGCTCTACCAGGTATTTACGATGCCCTAGAAGTATACAGAGCAGACGGTTCAAGAGTCGTTCTTGAAGTTCAATCACACGTTGGTGAAAACTCAATTCGTGCCATTTCAATGGACTCAACGGATGGTTTCACTCGTGGAATGGAAGTTGTTTCAACAGGAACATCAATCAAAATGCCAACAGGAGATAAAATCAAAGGAAGATTATTCAACGTGGTTGGAGAAGCGATTGATGGTATCAACGAAATGAGCAACGAAGGCGGGTTACCAATCCACAGAGAAGCTCCAAAATTCGACCAATTATCAACTGCAACTGAAATCCTTTTCACAGGAATTAAAGTAATCGACTTAATCGAGCCTTACGCAAAAGGTGGTAAAATCGGTTTATTTGGTGGTGCGGGTGTTGGTAAAACAGTATTAATCCAAGAGTTGATTAACAATATCGCTAAAGGTCACGGTGGACTTTCTGTATTCGCAGGAGTTGGTGAGCGTACACGTGAAGGAAATGACCTTCTTCGTGAGATGTTGGAATCAGGAATTATTAAATATGGTGACGACTTCATGCATTCTATGGAAGCAGGTGGTTGGGACCTTTCGAAAATCGATTTAGAAGAAATGAAAGAGTCAAAAGCTACTTTCGTATTCGGACAAATGAATGAGCCTCCAGGAGCTCGTGCTCGTGTAGCATTATCTGGATTAACTCTTGCTGAGTATTTCCGTGATGGAGATGGAGAAGGACAAGGAAAAGACATCCTTTTCTTCGTTGATAACATCTTCCGTTTCACGCAAGCAGGTTCTGAGGTATCAGCGTTATTAGGTCGTATGCCTTCAGCGGTAGGTTACCAACCAACTTTGGCAACAGAGATGGGTGCGATGCAAGAACGTATTACTTCAACAAAAAATGGTTCAATTACATCTGTACAAGCGGTTTACGTACCTGCGGATGACTTAACGGATCCAGCGCCAGCAAATACATTTGCTCACTTAGATGCAACAACAGTACTTTCTCGTAAAATTGCTGAGTTAGGTATTTATCCTGCGGTTGACCCGTTAGATTCAACTTCAAGAATCTTAACACAAGAAATCGTTGGTGAAGAACATTACAACTGTGCTCAACGTGTGAAAATCACACTACAACGTTACAAAGAATTACAAGACATCATCGCTATCTTAGGTATGGATGAGTTGAGTGAAGAAGATAAAATGGTAGTACACAGAGCGCGTCGTGTACAACGTTTCTTATCACAACCGTTCCACGTAGCTGAGCAATTTACAGGTATCCCAGGAGTATTAGTTGATATTCAAGATACTATCAAAGCATTCAATGATATTTTGGATGGTAAATATGACAGATACCCTGAAGCGGCTTTCAACCTTAAAGGAGGAATTGAAGACGTAATCGCTGCAGGAGATAAAATGTTAGCTGACGCTTAATAGACAAAAATGAAATTAGAAATAATCACACCAGAAGCAAGTATTTTTAGTGGCGAAGTTACTTCTGTAACACTTCCTGGACTTGATGGTATATTTCAAGTATTGAATGATCACGCTCCAATCATCTCTAGTTTAAACGCTGGAGAAGTAAAAATGGAAACGGATGGCAAGCTTGATTCAACCAAATTGAATGAAAATGTGAACGTTGAAAACGGTAATTCACTTTCAGTTACTATCAAAGGTGGAATTGCTGAGTTGATGAACAACAAGCTGATTTTACTGGCTGAGTGATTCATAAAGCCTTAAAGATTAAAGGGATTTGGTTGTCCATATCCCTTTTTTTATGTTAAGACATGTTAAGTTCGATAAAATTTTAATTGTTTACACAAGATAGTTTAATTACTTTCGTTCAATTCGTTAGCCAATGGAAGATTTAAAAAGCCTTGTTGATTTAAATAACATACCCAAACATGTTGCTGTTATAATGGACGGTAACGGAAGGTGGGCTAAACAACATGGAGAAGCGCGATTGTTTGGCCATGCAAATGGCGTTGATTCCGTTCGGGCTATTCTGAAAGCTTCACGCGAATTAGGTGTTGAATTTCTCACACTATATGCATTTTCTACTGAAAATTGGAATCGACCACAAGAAGAAGTTGATGGATTGATGGATTTGTTAGTGCATTCCATCACTAATGAAATGGAAGAGCTAAACGAAAACGGTGTAAGACTTACTGCAATTGGCGACATTGACGGACTTCCGATGAAATGTGCGAATAGTTTGAAAGATGCAATTCTTACAACGAAAGAGAATAAAGATATCACTTTAATTCTAGCACTTAATTATAGTGCTAAATGGGAAATCAGAAAAGCGATTCAAACCATTTCCGCACAAATTACAGCTGGAGAAATTTCAGAAGATGAAATCACAGATGAATTAATTTCAGAGCATTTAACAACAAAAGGAATTCCTGACCCAGAATTGATGATTCGCACAAGTGGTGAACATCGCATAAGTAATTTTCTATTGTGGCAATTAGCCTATTCAGAATTTTACTTTACCGAAACACATTGGCCAGACTTCAGAAGAAACGATTTTTTTCAAGCGATTTTAGCTTACCAACAAAGAGAACGTAGATTTGGAATGGTTTCAGAACAAATTAACACCAACGAATGAGAGGTTTACTAGCACTATTTTTATTTTTTTCCTTCTCATTGTTTGCACAAGAAGGTCCAATCACATTAGGTGAGATTGATTTTAGTTACAAAACACCAAAAGAATATGAAATAGGTCCAATCAAAGTATTGGGG
Organism: Chitinophaga pinensis; assembly: GCA_943324565.2. GTDB lineage: Bacteria > Bacteroidota > Bacteroidia > Flavobacteriales_D > Crocinitomicaceae > UBA952. The sequence goes on from CALPMC020000092.1 coordinate 6,545, forward strand.
GCCGAAAATTACGACCATCAAGCTATTAAACTAATTGCGGGATTAAGACAAGGTCAAAAAATAACTTTGCCAGGAGAACAAATCAATAAAGCGATCAAAAATCTTTGGAACGAAGGACTTTTCTCTAATATTTCCATTTATGCAGAAAAAGAAATCGCTGGAGTTGTTTACCTTGTGATTGAATTAGCGCCACGACCTAAGCTTTCAAAATTTAGATTTAAAGGAGTTAACAAACGAGAAGCTGATAAATTAAGAGAAGAAATTACATTGTATGCTGGAAAAACGATAACAGAAAATTTAGTTTTCCAAACAGAAAGTAAAATCAGAAGTTATTTCAGAGAGAAAAGTTTTTACAACACGAAAGTTACCATCAATCGTTTGAAAGATACTTTAATCAATGATTCCGAAATCTTTTTAATCGATATTAAAAAAGGTGCGCGCATTGGAATTAAAGAAATTGAAATCGTTGGTAACACAGAAGTTCCAATGTGGAAATTGAAATTAGCGATGAAAGACACAAAGCAAAAGTCGATTCTACGCATTTTCAAACGTTCCAAATTCACAGAAACTACTTACGAAAAAGATAAAATTGCACTACTAGCTAAATTTAATGCCGTTGGTTTGAGAGATGCTCACATTTCAAAAGACACTGTTTACCAGTTAGATGAAAAAAATCTAAAAATTAAAATTGAAATTTCGGAAGGTGCAAAATACTACTTTGGAAATTTGGAATGGACAGGGAATTCAAAATATAGATCATCTTTCTTGGATTCTGTACTAGGAATAAAAAATGGTGATTTGTACAATAAATCATTGTTTGACCAACGCTTATTTGGAACTGGTGACGGTAGAGATATTTCTTCACTTTACATGGATAAAGGTTATTTATTCTTTCAGCTCATTCCTGTTGAAACAAATGTAACGGATAATCACATCAATCACCAAATTCGTATTTTAGAAGGAAAAGAAGCACGAATTGGAACTGTAACGATAAAAGGAAATACAAAAACAAACGACTTTGTGGTTTTAAGAGAAATAAGAACAAAACCAGGAGATTTGTTTAATAAGGCGGACATTATGCGTACGCAACGTGAATTGTCACAATTGGGCTTCTTCAACGAGCAAGCATTCCAAGTGAATCCATTGCCGAATCCCGCAAAAGGAACCGTTGATATTGAATATGTGGTTGAGGAGAAATCTTCGGATCAAGTAGAATTATCAGGAGGTTACGGTGGTGCAACCGCTGGTCAATCTGGAAGAATCATCGGTACTGTTGGTTTGACTTTTAATAATTTCTCAACTCGAAATTTCTTTAAAAAAGACGCTTGGTCACCACTGCCTGGAGGAGATGGACAACGGCTTTCAATTCGTGCGCAATCTAATGGACGTTTTTACCAAGGTTATAACTTCTCTTTCACAGAGCCGTGGTTAGGTGGTAAAAAACCAAATTCACTCTCTTTTTGGATAAATAATACTTCACTTTCCCAAACAGGATTATTGAGAAGAAATCCAGCATATCAAGGCCTATCAATAACTGGAACTGGAGTAGGTCTAGGAAGAAGAAAAAAATTCCCAGATGATTATTTTACAGCTTACTATGAATTGAGTTATCAATATTATGACGTTGTAAAAGATACACGTTTTCCATTATTCACTGAAGGTTTCGCAAACGATATTGCTTTAAAATATGTTCTACAAAGAAGTTCTGTGAGTGCGCCTATTTATCCGCAAAGTGGTTCCAATTTCACATTTACAGCAAAGGCAACGCTACCTTATTCTAAATTTGGAGAAGAACAAGATTATGCTTCCATGCCAAACAAAGACCGTTACCATTATTTAGAATATTATAAATTCAAATTTACAGGTGAATGGTTCTTGCCTTTATCCACTGATAAAAAATTAATATTAATGCCTCGTTTTGGTTTTGGATATATTGGTGCATACACTAACGCAAGAGGAATTACGCCTTTCGACAGATTTAACATGGGAGGAAGTGGATTGTCAGGTGTAAATCAATTAGGTGGACAAGAAATTATTGCCTTGAGAGGTTACGAAGATCAAACACTTTCTAGCAATGGTGGAGATCCAATAATTGCAAAATATACACTAGAACTTCGTTACCCAATCTCCTTGAATCCATCAGCTACTTTCTACGCTTTAACATTCTTAGAAGCAGGAAATACCTATCCAACTTTTGACAAATTCAATCCTTTCAACGTCAAAAGGTCTGCTGGAGTTGGTATTCGTGTTTTCTTACCAATGTTTGGAATGTTAGGATTAGATTACGGATTAGGCTTTGACAAATTAGATTCTTGGTCGAAAGGTTTTGGTTCTGCTTCTGACCAATCAATTAGTACCAAAGGTTTTTATCCTAAGTTGAATTTCACAATTGGAATGAATCTTGGGGAATTGTAATGACTCATTTTGCAATAAATATGTATCTTCGCCGTTCCTTAAAAACAAATTTTATATCATGTTAAAGTTTTTTTTGGTACTATCTTTAGTTTTTGGCATGCGAATTGCAAATGCGCAAACGTACGCTTTTATTGACTCTGATTTTATTTTGAAAAGTGTTCCGGAATACGTGGAAGCGAAAGAGAAATTAGATAAAATGGCGGAACGTTGGACGAAAGAAATAGAAGAACGTTACACAGTAATTAAAACGAAAAAAAGCAACTTCGAACGCGAGGAAGTTTTATTGCCAGCTGAAGAGAAGGCAAAAAGAAAAGCAGAAATTGAAAAATTGGAAAAAGAAGCCATTGACTTGCAAACACAACATTTCAGCTCAACAGGCGATTACTTCCAAAAACGTCAAGAATTAATTAAACCAATTCAAGATAGAATTATGACTGCTATGAAAAAAGTGGCGAAAAGAGACGGCTACGAATTTGTTTTCGATAAAGCCAATCAAAGCAACTTGATTTATGCAGCAAAAGAAGCTGACATCAGCGATGATGTGTTAGAAGCAATGGGAATAGATAAATAAATATAAATTAACAAAGTAAACAATGAAAAACCTTTTATTATTAGTGACAATTTTTGTGAGTTTGAGTGTTTTTGGTCAATCTAAAATTGGTCATGTGAATTCTCAAAAATTATTAGACACAATGCAATCTCGTAAAATCGCTATGAAAAAACTAGATGATTTTAGATCGGAAGGAATTAAAGAATTACAAGAAATGCAAAAAGCTTTTGAAACAGCTTATGCGAAGTTTGAAGCAACAAGCAAAGATATGTCTCCTGTTTTATTAAAAATGGAGCAAGATAAGTTGATGAAAAAACAACAAGACATCGAAGCACGTCAAGGAGAATTGGAGCAAGGTTTACAAGTTTACAATGAAGAGTTAAACAAACCAATCTTAGATAGAATTCAAAAAGCTATCGAAATTGTTGCAGATCGTAAAAAATTAAGCTATGTTATTGATGAGTCAGCTGCACTTTATTTCAAAGGTGGTATTGACTGTACTGCAGAAGCAGTAATCGAAGTTTTGAGATTAGATGCAGAAGCATTAAAATAAGAAATTTAGTTAGGAATTTAAAAGGCAATCAGAAATGGTTGCCTTTTTTTGTAGCTTTGAAATATGAATACAAGAAGTCCAATTGGCGTTTTTGACTCTGGTTATGGAGGTTTAACGGTTTTAACAGAAATCAGAAAAGCACTTCCAGAATACGATTACATTTATTTTGGCGACAATGCACGCGCCCCTTATGGCAATCGTTCATTTGATGTGGTTTATGAATTTACTTTAGAAGCCGTACGCTTTTTATTCGACAAAGGATGTCCGTTGATTATTTTAGCTTGCAACACAGCTTCCGCTAAAGCATTGCGAAGCATTCAACAGAACGATTTACCACAGATAGACGCATTTAAACGTGTGTTAGGTGTCATTCGTCCCAGCACAGAAGAAACCGAAGCGTTGACAAGCTCAAATCACGTTGGCATTTTAGGAACAAACGGAACCGTTCAGTCAGAATCGTATATAATCGAATTGAAGAAATTTGCACCAGACATTCAAGTCGTGCAACACGCTTGCCCTATGTGGGTTCCGTTGATTGAGAATAATTACCACGAAAGCTTGCCCGGTAAAATGTTTGTGAAAGAGGATGTTGAACGCTTGTTGGCAAAAGACCCAGCCATTGACACCATTATTTTAGCTTGTACACATTACCCAATTTTGCAAGATTATATTCAAGAATTGGTTGGCCCAGCGATTAAAGTGGTTGCACAAGGACCAATTGTAGCAAAGAAATTGGAATATTATTTAATTGCACATCCCGACATGGAAATGGCTATTAGCAAAGGAGGGGATTGTAGTTATTTTACCACGGAAAACAAGGACATTTTCAATCAAAAAGCATCGCAATTTTTAGGAATTAATATTGTTTCAGAACATGTGATTCTTACTTAGGAAACCTAAGATTAAACTGCTCAGCAATATCCTTCATCATGTCAATTTGTACTTTTTGAATTTCTAACAATTCACGTTGTTGGTGCATAATTAAATGGTCGATTTTTTCGTGTAAGGTTCGAATTTCTAACTCTGATTTCAAGTTAATCATGTAATCTTTTTTTGAACGATCACGATCTTTTTCTTCTTGTCTGTTTTGACTCATCATAATGATAGGTGCCTGAATCGCCGCAAGACAAGATAAAATTAAATTCAATAAAATAAATGGAAATGGATCGAAACTTCTGTTGGCTAAAAACACAGCATTTGTGAAAATCCAAATAAACATGAATCCCGCAAAAAACATTATAAAAGTCCAACTTCCGCCAAAGGTCGCCACATTATCTGCCATTCTTTGACCAATTGTCATATTGTTATCTATCACTCCTTCAATTTTGTCAACTAAAGAATCTTTATCCTTCATAGAAGAAATAACTGTTTTCTCTAAGGCTGATAACTCTTCAATGTCTTGCAATAAAAAATTAGACAGGTATTTCTCTCGGTAATAATTCAATTCGCTTAGTGCAATGACTTTTGTTTCGTTAAAGTTGGGTTTTTCTTCTAAAATAATTTGAAAAATTGAAGAGCGAATAGTAATCGCTAGCACTTTTTCACTAATGTGAAATTCTTTTCCAGATAAATCACTTACAAAATAGGTTTCCATTACAACTGTTTTTCATTTAAACGTGCAATGATTTTCATTTACGACACTTTGTAAAGGTCGTATTTTTCAAGGTACTTATTGAAAGTATTTTCGGGTTATTTTTTTAGGTAACTGAAAAGCGGTAAATAGTTAAATGGACATTAAAACAATTCTAGCAAGAATTTAAACTGATTTTAACACAACTTCGCAGAATGCGAATGAAGTATTCGATTATATTATTTCAAAAAAGAAACGGTAAAATTAAATCTTATCAAAACCTGTATACGGTCTCAATGCTTCAGGAATAATAATGCCATCTTCCGTTTGATAATTTTCTAATAGGGCAGCAACGATTCTTGGTAATGCCAAAGCCGAACCATTTAAGGTGTGACACAATTGTGTTTTCTTATCTTCTCCTTTAAAACGGAGTTTCAAACGGTTTGCTTGGAACGCATCAAAGCGTGAAACAGAGCTTACTTCTAACCATTTTTCCTGTGCTGCTGAATATACTTCGAAGTCGTAAGTCATTGCGGAGGCAAAACCCATATCACCACCACACAAGCGCAAAATACGGAATTGTAAACCTAATTTTTCCAATAAACCTTTTAC